>NZ_JBFBFA010000011.1:0-214991 GCF_040683915.1 Kitasatospora sp. NPDC093102
CCGCCTCCACCGCACCCGGAAACGCCAGATCCGGGTAGTAGGTGAGGTACGCCGCACTCACACCCTCCAGCGCCCCCTCCCACGTCCCCTCGTCATGCCAGTCGAACGGCACCGCACCCGAACGCGAACCCACCCGCACCTCGTAGCCCCGGGCCGCCAGCCGGTCCGCCACCCGACGACCCGTCTTCCCCGTCCCACCGACCACCAGCACGACACCGGACTCGACCGCGAGATCCACCACACCAGCCATCACAAACACCCTCACTCGGAGTAGGAACCTGTTCTCGGATCGTCGGACCCGCCGGGGTTCCGTGAACCCTGCGCGTCCGTCCTCGTGTCCACCAGTCAAGGCCACTCCGGGCCGGCGAACCATAGCCTCCGCACTCAGTTCCATGCGCGAGCGTCTACGCACCGCCGCGCCCCCTCCGCCCTCCACGAGAACACACCCAAGCCACCACGAACCACCCGACTCGACCCGGTCTCCAGCGGCCCTTGAGCACCCGGCCGCGGAGCGGAACGGTGAGGCGGGCGGTGTCGCGGGGCGCCATGCTCCCCGGCGATGACCACTCACGCTGCTCACAGAATGGGGGTCCCGTCCGCGAAGAGTGCGTGCTGATGCCCACTCACCCCGCGCACGGGAACGACTCCCGCCTCTCCCTCTGGCGGCGCGTACGCGAGTACGCCGTGCCGCCCTCCATGATCGAAACCTCCACCGCCCGCCGCCTGACCGGCGACTGGGCCGGGGCCTGCGCCGCCCCGCCCCGCCGCACGGTGGTCGGCCTCTTCCCGAGGCCGAGCCGGTACGACGAGGGCCGGGAGGACCACCGCCCGGACAGCCCGCCGGAGTGGGCCCGCGTGGTGACCATCGGCTGAGCGCCCGGTGCCGGCCGGGGCGTCGAGGAGTGGGGTGGTCGGCTCAGGGACGGGCGCTTCAGCGGAAGGCTGCGATGTTCTCGGAGACCCAGCGGTGGAACGGCCTGGCGCAGGCTCCGGTGACCCTTTCGACGGTGTCGCGCACCTCCAGCAGCCCCTCGTTGACATCCCCGCCCGTGACATCCAGCACCGCATCCGCGGCCTCCGCTCCCAGGACCGTGGACATCTGCCGGTGGGCCTCCTCCCGGCCGATCCCCGCGAGGGACACCTCCCGCCCCAGGGCCGCCGCGATGGCCTCCAGCTGCTGTCGGGCCGTCACCCGCTCCGGTCCGGTCAGCGCGTACGTCCGTCCACGGTGGCCGGGCTCGGTCAACACCACACGCGCCACCGCAGCGATGTCCGCGGGATGGATCGTGGGCAGCCCGGTGTCCGCGTACGGCACGCGGACCGTCCGGCGTTCGCGGATCGACTCCGCCCACCACAGGGCGTTCGAGGCGAACTGCGTCGGGCGGAGAACCGTCCACGCCATGCCGTCGTCCTTGAGCAACTGCTCGACGGTCGCGTTCTCGCGGGCCGGGCCCAGGTGCGGATGCGTCTGGACGGTGATGGACGACACCAGCACCACGTGCTCGACACCTGCCCGCCGGGCGGCGTCGAGGATGTCGGCGTCGGAGCCGATCCGCGACACCAGAAACAGCGAGCGCACCCCGTCGAGGGCGCGCTCCAGGGAGGCCGGGTCGGCGAAGTCGCCCTCGCACACCTCCACCCCCTCGGGGAACAGGGCCCGAGCGCCGTCACGGGTGAGGCCCCGGACGGGGCCCGCACCACACGTCGCCAGTTCCCCGAGCAGATCCCGTCCGATGTTCCCGGTGGCTCCCGTCACAAGAATCATGCGTCCAATCCCGCCATCTGATGGATCATCGGGAAAGGCTAGGACTTCAAGCGGAGTTGAGGTCAAGAAGATCGCGGAGGAGGACCCGGATGCAGCCGTGCGAGGATGGGGAAGGTGAAGGCCACTGGTCCTCCCTGGCCACGGCAGGACGGAAGAGGATACCTCGGTGACCGAGACAGGAACGGCCGACGCGGAAGGCTTCGAGCCGGACGAGCACGTGCGGTTCGCGCGGTACCGCCAGGCCTTCGCGGAGGTCTCGCCCGAGGACGCGGCGGGCCTCACCGCCCGGATCCTCACCGACCCCGAGTCCTCGATGGCCGGCAGCGCGGTCTGCGAGTACCTGGACCGGCGGGCGGCGGAGCTGCTGACGGACCCGGGCTTCCCGGCCTGGCACCGGGAGCTGGCGGGCGTCGTGGCGGCCGACGCCTTCTCCGTGCGGCGCCTGCGGGACTGGGCACTGCTGCGGGCGATGACCCTGGACGAGCCGTGGGAGGAGGGGCAGTTGCTCACGGCGGAGAACTGGCTCCAGGAGCACCTCGCCGAGAACTCGCCCACCCGGGCCGTCGTGAGCCTCCTCGCCGAGAGCGGCCGCACCCGGCGCAGCCGCAACATCGCGGCCTCCCGGCTGCGGAAGCTCCGGTAGTGCGGGCGGAGGAGGCCGGCAGCCCGGACTCCTCCGCCCGCGACGGGGTTCAGCGGACCATGGCCGCCAGGACGCTCCGCCAGTCCTCGCCGGGTTCGGGGGCGAGTGGGCCGGCCAGGGTGTCCGCCCGGTAGTGCCAGGGGCGGCGGAGTTCCTCGTCGGCGTCGGAGGTGGCGCCGACCGGGCTGCCGGAGCCGAGCAGACGGACCAGTTCGGCGGTGAACTCGGCCCAGGAGACGTGTCCGCTCACCGCGTTGACGACCCGGCCGGCGGCGGGGTGGTCCGGGGAGAGGCAGGCCGTGAGGGCGCGGGCCAGGGCGGCGGCGTGCACCCAGGAGGCGCCGCACCACTCGTCGGCGGCCGGCAGGCCGATCGGTCGGCCGGCCAGGGCGGCCTGGTAGAGGGCGCCGGTGGAGCCCCAGCGGAGCTGGTCGCGCAGGCGGTGGTGCGGGCCCCAGACGATCGGGGCGCGGACGGCGGTGGCCGGGCCGCGGCCGGCGGCGGCGGCCTCGAAGAGGATCCGCTCGCAGTCCAGCTTGGCCTGCCCGTACGGGGTGACGGCCGCGCCGCTGGGGCTGCCCTCGGCAACCTCGGTGCCCGTCGGGCGGCCGTACGCGTCGATGCTGCTGACGAAGACGAACGGGCCGCCCCGCCAGCCGTCGACCAGCGCGCGCATCGCGGCGAGGTCGGTGGCGTGGTCGGTGAAGGTGCAGGCGGAGTGGATGACGGCATCGGCGCCCTCGACCGCCCGGCGCAGGCTGTCGACGTCGCCGAGGTCGCCCTCCACCACCTCGGCGCCGTTCAGCGCGGGCAGGTGCGCGGACTCGGGCCGGACCAGCACCCGGACCGGCCGCCCCTGGGCCATCAGCTCCTGGAGCACGGCCGCACCGACCCCGCCGGTGGCGCCGGTGAGCAGGACGGTGCCGGTGCGGGCACCGGTGGCCTGCGGCCGGGCGCCGGCCCGGGCGAGCGCGGCGCGGCGCTCGTCGGCGCGGATGGCGAGCAGGACGGCCAGGGCGCGCGGGGTGCGCTGTTCCAGGATGTCGAGACCGGTGAGCGGCAGCCCGGTGCGGGTGCGCAGGCGTTCGGCGAGCTGGACGGCGACCAGGGAGTGGCCGCCGAGGGCGAAGAAGTCGCCGTCGGCGGGCGGGGTCGCGCCGAGCAGTTCGCCGAACGCCTTCCGTACGGCGTCCAGCGGGCCGTCCTGCGGCGGGGCGTCGTTTCGGAGGCCGTCGCTCCGCGGGGCGGCGCCGGGCAGCCGGTCACGGTCGGGGGATCCGTCGGGGCGGCGGGGCAGCCGGTCCACCAGGGTGACCGCGAGCGGCAGTTCGGCGGCCGGGAGGAGTCCGCGCAGGGCGGCCCGCAGGACGGCGCCGCTCGGGGCGGCCGGCCCGCACACCACCGCGTAGGCGAGCGGCGGGCCGTCGGGGTTCTCGACCACGGCCGCCTCGATCACCGCCGGGTCGGCCGACAGGGCCGCCACGACCGGGTGTTCGACACCGGTCAGCCGCTCGCCGGGCAGGTCGGACAGCGGCCGGTCCGGGTCGCCGGCCACGGCGGTGAGCACCGCGGCGAAGGCGTCGGCGAGCCGGGCGGCGGTGGTCTCGTCCAGCACGTCCCGGTCGTGCTGGACCAGGACGCGCGGCTTCGGACCGTCCTCCAGCAGCAGCGCCAGGCCGAACTTGGCCAGCCCCAGGTCGAGTTCGACGCTCTCGGCGGCCAGGCCGGGCAGCGCGAGCGGCTCGACCGGGTGGACGAGGTCGCAGCTGACCGAGAGCAGCGGGGTTCCGTCCGCCCCGCGCGAGGCCGCGCCGAGCCGCTCGACCACGAGGTCGAAGGGCACCTCGTGGTGCTGCTGGGCGTCGAGCAGGGCGGTACGCACCAGTGCGAGCAGCTCCGCGAAGGTCGGGTCGCCGACCGGATCCGCCCGTACGGCCAGGGTGTTGACGCCGAGGCCGACGGTCCGCCGCAGATCGGGGCGGGCCCGGTGGCCGCTGGCACAGCCGAGGACCAGGTCGCCCTGCCCGGAGGCGGTGCGCAGCACGGCGAACGCGGCGGCCAGCACGACAGTGAACAGCGTGGCGCCGTACCGCGAGCCGAGGGCGCGCAGCTCCGTCACCACGGCGGGGTCCAGCACGGCGGCGTGCAGGGCGGCGCGGCGCTCGCGCGTGCCGGGCGGGACGGGCCGCAGCAGCGGCAGCGGGCGGGCTCCGGACAGCCGGGCGGCGAGGATGTCGGCGGCGGCCGTCAGCTCGGCTTCCCGGGCGCGCTCCTGGCGCGCGTACTGCGCGTACGAGGTTCCAGGCGGCGGGAGTTGGGGCTCGGCACCGTCCCGTTCGGCGCGGTACAGCGCGGCGAGGTCGGCGGCGAGCACGGGCAGCGATCCGCCGTCTACGGCGATGTGATGGATCGTCAGCAGCAGCGTGTGATCCTCCGGCCCGTGCCGTAGCAGCAGGGTGCGCAGCACCGGGCCGGCGGCGAGGTCGAACGGGCGCGCCGCCTCGGCGGCGAGCTGCTCCGGGGCGGCGGCGTCCAGCACGGGCAGCGGCACCGGGGCGACCGGGTCGATCTGCTGGTACGGCTGGTCGCCCAGGCGCGGGTAGCGGGTGCGCAGGACGGCGTGCCGCTCGGTCAGGCCGGTGATCGCGGCGGCAAGGGCTGCATGGTCGAGCGGGCCGCGCAGCCGGGTGGCGAGCGGCACGTTGTAGAGGGCGCCGCCCTCCCCGAGGTGGTCCATCAGCCACATCCGCTGCTGGGCGTGCGAGAGCGGGGCCGGGCCGCTGGGCACGGTGGGAGCGGCCTCCGGCGCGGGAGCAACGGCGGTGGCGGCACGGCGGTTGCGGGCGCGGCGCAGCAGGTCGGTCTGGTCGACGGTGCTCATCGGTCGCCTCCCGGGGTGTCGTCGGCGGCCCGCAGGGCGCGCTCCAGCAGCTCGGCCTGGGCGGCGACGGTCGGGTGGCCGAGGAAGTCGGCGAGCGACAGCTCGACCCCGAGGTCCTCGCGCAGGTCGTCCACCACCCACATGGCGAGCAGCGAGTGGCCGCCCTCGGCGAGGAAGTCGGCGGCCGGGTCGGTGATCGGGCGTTCCAGGGCCCGGCTCCACGCCTCGGCGACGACCTGTTGGATCGGGCCGAGCTCGGCGTCGGCGGACGGCTGCGCCTCGGCCGGCTCGTCGGCGGCCAGCGTCCGCCGGTCCACCTTTCCGCTGCCGGTCAGCGGCAGCGTGGCGAGCACGGTCCAGGCGGTGGGCACCAGGTGGGCGGGCAGTTGCTCGGCCAGACGGGTGCGCAGTGCCTCGACGGCCGGGCGGGCGCCTTCGGCGAGCACCAGGCAGGCGGTGAGGGCGGCGTCGGCCTGCCCGGCCCGGCGGACCACGACCGCCGCCTCGGCGACCTCGGGCAGCTGGAGCAGCGCGTGCTCGACCTCGCCGGGTTCGATCCGGAAACCGCGCACCTTGACCTGGTCGTCGGTGCGCCCGTGGCACTCCAGTGAGCCGTCCGGCAGCCGGCGGACCCGGTCGCCGCTGCGGTAGGCGCGGCCGATGCCCGGCAGCTCGCGGAAGCGGTCGGCGGTCAGCTCCGGCCGGCCGAGGTAGCCGAGGGCCAGCCGGTCGCCGGCGATCCACAGTTCGCCGACGATGCCCGGCGCCACCGGCGCGAGTTGCTCGTCCAGGACGTACGCGCGGGCGCCGCCGAAGGTCCGGCCGATCGGGACGGAGCCGGCGCAGTCGGCCTGGGTGACCCGGTGCAGGGTGGTGAAGGTGGTGGCCTCGGTCGGCCCGTAGACGTTGACCAGTTCGAGCCAGGGGAAGGCCCGCAGCACGGTGCCCGCGTGCTCGGAGGAGATCGCCTCGCCGCCGACGGCCAGGGTGCGCAGCACGCCGAAGACCCGGGAGCGCCGGGCGGCCAGGTGGTGGAAGAGCGCGGTGGTGAGGAAGACGGTGGTGACGCCGAAGCGCTCGATGTCACGGACCAGGTCCTCGGCACTGGGCCGCTCGCTCGGGGAGACGGCCACGGCGGCGCCGCGGGCGAGCGGGGCCCACAGTTCGAAGGTGGCGGCGTCGAAGGAGACGGTGGAGTGGAAGAGCACCCGGTCGCGCGGGCCGAGGGCGATCGCGTCCTCGGCGGTGACCAGGTCGGCGACGGCGCTGTGCGGGACGAGGACGCCCTTGGGGCGGCCGGTGGAGCCGGAGGTGTAGTAGAGCAGGGCGGGCGCGGCCGGGTCGGCGGCTTCGGGTGCCGTGCCGTCGGTGGCCTCGGTGCCGCGCTCGGTCAGCACCAGGGTGCGCTCCTCGGGGAGCCCGGACTCGGCGAGCAGGCCCTTGTCGCCGAGGACGAGCCGGACGTCCGCGTCGGCGGTCATCTCGGCGATCCGCGGGCGCGGGTAGGCCGGGTCGAGCGGGACGACCAGTGCGCCGGTCCGCCAGACGGCGAGCTGGGCGACGACGAGCCGGGTCGAGCGGGCGCACAGCAGGCCGACGGCGTTGCCGGGGCCGATCCCCCGGGCAGCCAGGACGGCGGACAACCGGTTTGCGGCGTCGGAGAGTTCGCGGTAGGTCAGGGCGGTGGAGCCGTCGGTCACGGCGAGCGCGTCGGGCCGGATTTCGGCCTGCCGGGCGATCAGGGCGGGCAGCACGGGCAGGGCCTCGGCGGTCCGGTCGGACGGGGTCGCGGAGGCCGCGGGGTTCGTGGTGGTCGCGGGGTTCGTGGTGGTCGCGGCGGACGTGGTCGCGGCGGACGTGGTCGCGGTGGTCATGGTGGTTCCCTTCCGGGCGCCCCGGCCGGGTGGGCCGGGGCGCCCCGCTGAGGAGGTTGGGACGGGCTCAGGCGGTCGCGACCAGGGCGGCCACCCGCTCCTCGACCAGCCGGACGACGGCCCGCAGGTCCGGCTGGCGCAGCACCAGGGGGGCGCGCAGCCGTACGCCGTACTCGTTCTCCAGGGCCTCCAGGAATCTCGCCGCGGCGAGCGAATTGCCGCCCGCGGCCAGGAAGTTGTCCTCCGGGCCGAGGTCGGTGCGGCCGATCAGCTCGCGGCAGAGCTTCAGCACGGTGCGCTCGACCAGGGTGCCCCCCTCGCCCGTCGGGGCCTCCTCGCCCGGGTCGGCCGCCGCCGCGTCGGCCAGCAGGGCCTGGCGGTCCACCTTGCCGTTGGCGTCCAGCGGGAAGCGCTCCACCAGCCGGACGACGGAGGGCACGGCCTGCTCGGGCAGCCAGGGGCGGACGGCGTCGAGCAGCGCAGCGGGATCGGCACCGCCCTCGGCCTGGACGAAGGCGAGCAGCCGGGCCCCACCGGTCGGCGCCTGCTCGGCGGCGACCACCGCCCGGCGCACCGCCGGGTCGCGTTCGAAGGCGGCCTCGACCTCGGCCGGCTCGATCCGCACGCCGCTGACCTTGACCTGGTCGTCGAGGCGGCCGTGGAACTCCAGCACGCCGTCCGGCCGCATGACCACCCGGTCGCCGGTACGGTAGACCCGGTCGGTGCCGACCACGCCGGCGGGCGCGTCGACGAAGCGGCGAGCGGTCAGCTCGGGGTCGAGGTACCCGGCGGCCAGGCCGCGGCCGCCGATCCGCAGCTCGCCGGCCGTGCCGCGCGGCACCGGGCGGCCGTCCTCGTCGGTGACCAGGACGACGGCGCCGTCGATCGGCAGGCCGATCGGCGGGGCGCCGGCGCCGTGGTCGCCACCGGGGGGCATGGTGTGCGTGGTGGTGGTGACGGTGGCCTCGGCCGGGCCGTAGGCGTTGTGGACGGTCGCGGTGACGTCGGGCCCGGGGGCGCGGCGCAGCCGGTCTCCGCCGATCACCAGGTGGCGCAGCGCCAGGCCGGCGGGCCAGGGCCGGCCGAGGACGGGCTCGGCCAGCGGGGTGGGCAGGATGGACACGGTGACGCCGGCTTCGTACCACCAGTCGGTGAGCGCGCCGGTGTCCCAGCGGACCGCCTCGGGAGCGACGACCAGGGCCGCGCCGGAGGTGAGGCCTGCCCACAGCTCCAGGACGTGCGGGTCGAAGGCGACGCCGATCAGCAGGCTGTGCCGCTCGCCCGGGCCGAGGCCGGTCAGTTCGCGGTACCACTGCAACAGTGCGCCGAGCGCGGGCTCGGTGACGGCGACGGCCTTCGGGGTGCCGGTGGAGCCGGAGGTGAGCACCGCATAGTGGGTGCCGACCGGGACGTGCACCTGCTCGCCGGGGGACAGGGTGGCCACCACGCCGCCGGTGGGCAGGTCCAGCGGCAGCCGCTCGCCGCCGGGCGGCAGCAGGTCCGGCTCGCCGACCAGGCAGGCCGGGCGCAGCTGCTCGGCGACGGCGCGCAGCCGGCGCTCGCCGGGGCGCGGGCCGAGCGGCAGGTGGACGGCGCCGAGCTTGGCGGCGGCCAGGGTGACGGCGGCCAGCGAGACCGAGTGGCCGAGGCAGACGCCGAGCAGGTCCCCCGGGCCGACCTTGCCGCGCAGGGCCTCGGCCACGGTGTCGGCGAGGCGGTCGAGTTCGGCGTAGCTGTGGACCTGGTCGCCGTCGATCAGGGCGGGGGCGTCAGGGGTTCGGTGCGCCCAGGCGGTGAACAGGTCGAGCACCGCGCCGTCCTGGTGCGGACGGCCGTATCCGATGCTCGGGTTCTCCGCGCTCCGGGATTCCTTGTCAAGGTGTTCCATCATCATCTCCAGAAAGGTGACGAACCGTCAGTTCAGGCCCATGGAACGGGCGATGATCACCTTCTGGACCTCCGAGGTCCCCTCGATGATCGTGGTCATCCGGACGTAGCGGTACAGGAACTCCAGGGGGTGTCCGCGCACCCAGCCGGTGGCCCCGTGCACCTGGAGCGAGCGGTCCACCGCGCGCACGGCGGTCTCGGAGGCGGTGAGCTTGGCGAGCGCCGCGTTCTCGGGCGACTCGGTGCCCTCGTCGACCAGCCGGGCGCAGGCCAGGGTGAGCAGCTTGGAGGCCTCGACCTCGGCCCGGGTGGCGACCAGGTGCTCCTGGACGTGCTGGTACTCGCCGATCACCCGGCCGAAGGCACGGCGGTCCTTGGCGTACTCGACGCCGATCCGCAGCGCGTGTTCGGCGATGCCGTTGCACATCGCGGCGACCACCAGGCGGCCGCGCGAGAGGCTGTCGATGGCGAGGGCGGTGGCCGCGCCGACCCCCTCCTCGCCACCGATCACGGCCTCCGGGCCGACGGTGACCCCGTCCAGCAGCAGTTCGAACAGCGGCTCGCCGGACATGCCCTCGTAGCGCTGGCCGATCCGCAGCCCGGGCTGGTCCATCGGCAGCACGAAGGCGGTGGCCCCGGCCGTGGGGCCGGCCCCGTCGCCGAGGTCGGTGGCGGCGACGACCAGCGCGATCCCGGCGTGCTCGGCGTTGCTGACGAAGGTCTTGCGACCGTTCAGCACCCAGCCGTCGCCGGTGCTCACGGCGGTGGTGGTGAGGCGGAACGCGTCGGAGCCGGCGTGCGGCTCGGTGAGGGCGAGGCAGCGGGTCTGCTCGCCGCGCACCAGCGGGACGAGGTGGCGCTCGATCTGCTCGGGGGTGCCGTGGCGCAGCAGCGGGCTGGGCCCGTCGGAGCCGGCCAGCGCGTACGGGGCGAGCACGCAGCCGCTGCGCCCGGCGGCGTGGTGCAGCAGGACGACGGCGGTGAACGGCATGTCGGCGCCGCCGAGCTCCTCGGGGTAGTCGCCGGCGTAGAAGCCGAGTGCGGCGGAGCGCTTGCGGACGTAGGCCCGCAGGTCGGCCGGGACCTGGTCGACGGTCTCGGGCAACTCTGCAGCCAGCGGGACGAGTTCGCGCCGCACGAAGCTCTCGAAGGCCTCGACGAGTTCGCGGTGGCCGTCCTCCAGGACGGCGGAGGGGGCGGTCATGCTCCCACCTCGCCGCGCTCGGCAGGGGCAGTCGCCCGTGCGCACCTCTCGGTGGTCCTCTCCCAGCCTTCGGCCGGGGGGACCGCCATGCTTCGCTCGTTCACTTGGCGTCTCCTGCGGTGAGGGCGCGGGCCTGGTCGGCCAGCACGGCGTGGCGGAACAGGGTGCGCAGCGGCGGGCGGCTGCCGAGGTGCGGTTCCAGGTAGGCGGCGAGCTGGGCGGCGAGCAGCGAGTGGCCGCCGACCTCGAAGAAGTGCGAGTCCGCGGTGAAACGGTCGTGGCCGAGCACCTCGCGCCAGGCGGCCGCGATCAGCTGCTGACCGGGGTCGGTGAACTCGCTCGGCGCGCTCTCCTGCGCCTCGGGAGCTTCCGGAGCCTCCGCCGCCAGGCGGGCGAGGGCGGTCCGGTCGGGCTTGCCGCCGGGCAGGGTCGGCATCTCGGCGACGGCCGTCCAGCTCGCCGGGACGAGTCCGCCGGGCAGCCGGCGGGCGAGCGCCTCGTGCAGGGCGGCCTGGTCGGGGCGGTCGGCGCCCTCCAGGAAGCCGACCAGCCGGGGGCCGGTCCGCGGGTCGGTGTGCAGCAGCACCGCGCAGGAGCGGCCGCCGAGTTCGGCGGAGGCGGCGGCCTCGATCTCCTCCAGTTCGATCCGGTGGCCGCGCAGCTTGACCTGGTTGTCGGCGCGGCCGAGGAAGCGCAGCCGCCCGTCCAGGTCGCGGTAGCCGCGGTCGCCGGTGCGGTAGACACGGGCGCCGCCGAGCGCGGGGACGGTCACGAACCGGGCCTCGGTCGGCTCCGGCAGGCCCAGGTAGCCCTCGGCCAACAGGGCTCCGCCGACGGCGAGTTCGCCGACGCAGCCGGGGGCGAGCGGGCGCAGTGTGTCGTCCAGGACGTGGATGCGCACGCCGTCCAGTTCGGCGCCGAGCGGGATCTCGCCGTCCTCGGCGACGTCGGCGGCGGTGACCTCGTACACGGTGGAGGTGACGGTGGCCTCGGTGACGCCGTAGGCGTTCAGCACGGTGGTGGCCTCGGTCAGGCCGGCCAGTGCCCGGGCGGGCAGCCGCTCACCGCCGAGCACCAGCAGCCGGGGAGCCCAGCGGCCGTCGCGCAGTGCCTCGCACAGGTCCTCGCGGACGGCGAGCAGGTAGCTGGTCGGCAGGTTGGCGACGGTGACGCCGCGGGCGGCCAGCACGGCCACCAGCTCGGGCCCGGTGGGCACCTCGCGCTGCGGCACGACGAGGGCGGCGCCGGCCGCGAGGGCGGGCAGCACCTCCTCCAGGGCCACGTCGAAGGACGGCCGGGCGAACAGCAGCACCCGGTCGGCGGTGGTGAGTCCGTAGCGTGCGGCGATCGCGGCGACGTACCCGGCGAGGGCCTCGCGGCCGACCAGGACGGGCTTGGGCACGCCGGTGGAGCCGGAGGTGTGGATCACGTAGGCGGCGCCGTCCAGTACGGCGGCGGGCTCGGCCTTCGGGAAGGCGGGGCCGTCCAGCAGCGCCGGGGTCACGCCCTCGGCGGGCAGCGCCAGTGTGCTCTGCCGGGTGGCCAGGACGAGCGCCGGGCTCAGCCGCTCCAGCAGCAGCCCGAGCCGGGCGGCCGGGTCCTCGGTGGACAGCGGCGCGTACACGGCGCCGTGCCGCAGGCAGGCGAGCAGGGCGACCACGCTGTCCGCGCCGCGCGGCAGCACGGTGGCCACCGGCTGGCCGGGGGCCACCCCGGCGGCGCGCAGCCGCTCGACCAGCTCGGTGACCCGGCGGTCGAGTTCGCCGTAGCTGATCCGTTCGGTGCCGGCCAGCAGGGCGAGCGAGGTCGGGTCGTGGGCGGCGGCCGGGTCGAGCGCGGCCGGGGTGACCGGGGTGGCCGGTGCGGCCTCGGGCGTGGGGGCGAGTTCGGCGATCGGCGTCTGCGGGCGGTCCAGGTAGCAGCGCAGCAGTTCCAGCAGCCGCTCGGACAGCAGCACCGCCTCGGACTCGCGGAACAGGTCGGCGTCGTAGTCCCAGACCAGGGTCATTCCGGCGGCGCCGTGCTTCTCGCCGACGACCCGGCGGTCGTCGGGCAGCAGCACCAGGTCGAGGTCGAAGCGGGTGGTGCCGGTGTTGAAGCCCTCGTACAGCGAGACCTCCAGCCCGGGCGCCTGGACGTCGGGCAGCGCCGCGTCGTGCGCGCTGAACATCACGTTGAACAGCGGGTTGTCGGCGCCGGTGGTGTGCAGTCCGAGCCGGCGGGTCAGTTCCTGGACCGGCAGGTCCTGGTACGGCAGCGCGCGCAGCAGGACGTCGGTCACCTCGTCCACGGCCTCGGTGCCGGGGGCCTTCGGGTCGAGCCGCAGGCGCAGCGGGACGGTGTTGACGAACATGCCGACGGTGCCCTCGAAGCCCTCCGGGCGGTTTCCGACGGCGGTACCGATCACCAGCTCGCGGTGGCCGCTGTGCCGGCGCAGCAGTTCGGCGAACAGGGCGAGCAGGGTGCTGAACGGGGTGTGGCCGTCCGCCTTGCTGCGTTCGCGCAGCCGCTCGGCCAGGTCGGCGCCGATCGACTGGCGCAGCTGGCCGCCGCGGTGGCGCCGTTCGGCGCCCGGCCGCGCCAGTCCGGGCAGGGTGACCTCGCGCGGCGCGTCGGCCAGCTCCGTGGCCCAGAAGTCGAGTCCGCGGTCCCGGGGGAGGTCGGTGGCGGCGCGGGCGTGCTCCTCGTACGAGGGGGCTGCGGGCAGCTCGTAGGGCTCGCCGAGGACGGTGGCGCGGTAGACGGTGAACAGGTCGCGCAGCAGGATCGCGAAGGAGTGGCCGTCGTGGACGAGGTGGTGCTCGACGTGGATCAGCCGGTGGTGGTCCTCGCCGAGCCGGACCAGGTGCCAGCGCAGCACCGGCGCCCGCCCGGTGTCCAGGGGCTCCTCGGCCTCGGCGGCGAGGAGCCGGCGGAAGGCTGCCTCCGGGTCCTGCTCGGTGGCGAAGTCGCTGTGGCGAAGCTCCGGTTCGCAGCCTTCGGCGACCCGCTGGCCGGGCAGCCCCTCCGGCCTGGGCACCAACTCCAGCCGCAGACCGGGGTGGTGGGCCAGCACGGCGGCCAGGCCGGCGTGCAGGGCCTCCCGGTCGAGGGTGCCCCACAGGTCGAGGACTGCGGTGAAGTTGTAGGCGCGGCTGCCCGGCAGCATCTGTTCGTGCAGCCAGACGATCTCTTGTGACGGGGAGAGTGCGAACATGGTCAACTCCCTTGTGTGGTGGGCGTGTCGGCACTGCGTTGGCCGGAAGCGGGTGTGGGGTCCTCCCGCTCCGGCCGGTGGGCCGGGCCGCACCGGGGTGAGGTGCGGCCCGGAGCCCGGGGGGCCGTCCGGCGGCGTGTCGGACGCGCGCGGACGGGCGTGGTGGATCCGTCGTGGTGGATCCGGCGTGGGAGTTCGGGGCCCGCGGGTGCTGGCGCGCGGGCGCGGGTGTACGGGAGCGAGCGGGTGGTCAGGGGGTGGTCGAGGGGGGTGAACCGGCGGTCGGCGCCTGTTGCCGACGACGTGTTCAGGCCTGCGGGGCCAGGCTCGGCCGGGCGTGCAGGTGGTGCCGCAGCACGGCGAGCAGTTCGCCGAAGGCGGCCCGGGCGTCCGCCTCGGGGAAGCGGTCGCGGTCCCAGGCCAGCCGGATCAGCAGCTCGTCGCCGTGCGAGGCGGAGACGGCCAGCGGCGCGGCGAGCGGACGCCCGTCCAGGTGGGTCTCCCGGCCGGAGGTGCCGCCGAGCACCAGCGGCGGGCGACGGTGCAGGTCCTCCAGGGTGAGCAGGGCGTCCAGGGCGCCGGACCATGCGGCCCCGGCGGTGCGGGCGGCACGGACCACCTCGTCGAAGGGGGTGCCGGCCTGGTCCAGGTCGTCCCACCAGGCGTCCGCGAGGGCGTCCAGGTCCGCGGCCGGTCCCGAAGTGGCCGGGTGCACCAGGGTGTTGAGGAAGCAGCCGAGCGCAGCGGGAGCACCGGCCGGCCGGCCGCCCCATGGGTAGCCGAGCGCGAGCGGCCCTCCCCCGGCCTGCGGCCCGGGGGAGCCCGACGTCCGGTGCAGCCGGTGCAGGGCCGAGCCGACCGCATCCAGCAGGGCCGGGAAGACGGCGCCGCGGGCGGCGCCCCCGGCGGCGGGCAGCCGCTCGGTGAGCATGCCGGTGGACGTGGCCGCGCCGCCGCCCGCCCCGGTCAGGCCGCCCAGCCGGCGGCCCCAGTGGGCCTGCGCGGCGGGGCCGCCGGCGGCGTCCTCGGCGGCGAGCTGCAGTTCGACGGCCTGCCGGTAGTCGGCCAGCGCCTGGGGTGAGGGCCCGTCCGTCGGCGGCTCGTCCTGCTCGTACGCCGCGCTGAGCTCGGCGGTGAGCACGCCGAGCGACTGCTCGTCGCAGGCGGCGTGGTCCAGTGCGAGGGCGAGGAGTTCCTCGTCCCCGTCCGGGTCCGCGGCCACCAGCAGGCGCAGCGCGGGTCCGTCGGCGGGCCAGTCCAGCAGGGCTTCGCGCAGCGCCGCGCGCGCGGTGCCGCCGGGGGCGACGGCGATCCGCGCCGCCTCGGCCGAGGGACCGCCGGTGCGCAGCACGGGCGTGCCGCGCACCGTTGCGAAGCCGCCGCACAGCGCCGGGTGGTGGGCGGCCACCGCGGCCGCGGCGCGGGCCAGCCGGTCCAGGTCGAGGGAGCCGCGCGGGTAGGCGAAGAACAGCGGGACGACGTCGGTGCGGCTCTGCGGCGCGAGCCGGCGGGTGATCAGGAACCGTCGCTGGGCGCCGGTCAGCGGGTGCAGCTCCACCGGGGATTCGGCGGCGGCTGAGCGGTACCGGGCGAGGTAGGCGGCGGTGATGCTGGCGTGCACGGGAACGGTCTCCGGTTTCCGGTCGCGGCTCGAATCGGGGATCGGTCGGGGGATCGGCCAGGGCCTTGCCCGGTCCGGGCGGTACGGGGCCCAGTCCGGGCGGTACGGGGCTCGGTCCAGGTGGTACGGGGGCTCGGGTCCGGGTGCTACGGGCCGGCGGCCCGGTCAGGACCCGGTGGGGCTCACGGCACTCTCCTCGTCGGCGGCGTCCTCGCCCGCGGCCTGCCCGGCCGCGGGGTCGTGGCCCGGCAGCTCGCGCATCCGCCGCAGCGGCGAGAGCAGCAGCGGCAGCGGCACCAGCAGGAAGCCGGCGGCGCAGAGCCAGAGCGCGGTGCGCGGCCCGGCCGCGTCGGCGACCGCGCCGCCGACCAGGGCGCCGATCGGCAGGGTGCCCCACACCAGGAAGCGCATGGTGGCGTTCATCCTGCCGAGCAGCTCCGGCGGGCAGACGCTCTGCCGGAAGCTCACCTGGGCGACGTTGTACGCCACCGCGCCGAACAGCACCACCCCGGAGGCCAGGCCGAACAGCACCACGCCCGCGCCGCGGCCGGACAGCGGCCACAGCAGCGCGAACGGCGCCGTCACCACCGTGGACAGCCAGATCAGCCGGGCCTGCCCGATCCACCGGGCGAGCTGCCCCGCACACAGCGCGCCGGCCAGCCCGCCGACGGCGGAGACCGACAGCAGCACGCCGATGGCTCCCGGCGACAGGTCGAGCACCCGCACCCAGAACACCGTCTGCACGGCGGTCAGCACGGCGGAGAACAGGTTGGACGTGGCGGTGGCGGTCGCGATCGCCCGCAGCAGCGGGTGGCCGAGGACGAACCGCACGCCCTCCCCGACCTCGGCGCGCAGCGAGCGCCCCGGTTCGGGCTCCGGCCGCGGCTCCTCGGCCTTGATCCGGACGAGCAACAGCGCGGAGGCGAGGTAGCCGCAGGCGTCGGCCACGATGGCGAGCGGCGCCCCGAGCAGCTGGACCAGTCCGCCGCCGAGGCCCGGCCCGGCGATCTGCGCCGAGGAGCGGACCGTCTCCAGCGCGCCGTTCCCGCCGATCAGCTGCTCGCGCGGCAGGACGGCGGGCAGGAAGGACTGGTGGGCGACGTCGAAGAACACCGTCGCCACCCCGGTGACCAGCGCCACCAGATAGAGCTGCGGCATGGTCAGCACCCCGAACGCGGCGGCCGGCGGGATCGACCCCACGGCCAGGCAGCGCACCACATCGGCCCGGATCAGCACCGGCAGCTTGCGCATCCGGTCCAGCCAGGCGCCCGCCGGAAGGCCGACGAGCAGGAAGGCGGCGGTCTCGGCGGCGGTCAGCAGGCCGACCTGGAACGGCGTGGCGTCCAGCACCATCACCGCTACCAACGGCAGGGCGACCAGAGTGACCTGGCTGCCCGTCTGGGCCGCCGCGGCTCCGGTCAGCAGGAGCCGGAAGTCGCGGTGGCCGAGCAGACGGGCCTGGCGGGGGCGAGGCTTCTCGTTCATCGGTGCGACTCTCGGTCACCCCTTCGACACGGGGCAAGCACCAGGTTCGTTTCCGGACGGACCGCAGGTCGGCGGAATCCCGCCACTCCCCCGGCCTGCCCTTGCGCGCCCCTTACGGCCGTTCCCGGCACTGCCGCACCGTCCGCAACGCCCGTCGGCCAAGGCGGCACGGCCCGACGGGCACCCTGATCGCCTCCGGGTCCGCCGGTCCATTTCGCCGTCCGGTATCCGGACTCCGTCTTTCCAGCCACCGGACGGCGGCGCTCAACTTGACCGGATTCCATGAAGTGCAGCCCGACCGTCACCTCATCGTGATATCGGCGTGACCCGAGCGCGCCGTAGAAGGGGGTCCCGGGCGGGATGCGCGCCACCCCCGGACCGGCCCGGTCCGCCGCCCCCCGCCTCAGGCCCTCCGGTGATCCGCGTCCCAGGCCGGCTCCGGATCCGGCAGGCGTCGACCGTCAGCCGTCAGTCCGCTTCCGCCGCCTCTGCCCGGTGGGTGATCGCCAGCACCGCCATGTCGTCGTCCCTGGGCCCGCCGGTCCACCGCTCGACGTCCGCCACCAGCGCGTCCAGCACCTCCCCCGGCCCGGAGAACGGCCCCAGCGGGGCCAGGCCGAGCACCGGGTCGTAGAACTCCCCGGCCGCGTCGCGGGCCTCGGTGACCCCGTCCGTCACCAGCAGCAGGGTGCTCCCGGCCGGGAACGGCCGGCTCTCCGGCGCCGGACGCGTCACGCCCAGCCCGCCCATCCCCAGCGGCAGCCCCGGGTCCGCCGCGTCCAGCCGGCGCACCCGGGGCCCGGCCCCGCCCCGCCGGTACGGGCCGAGCAGGTACGGGCCGGGATGCCCGCAGTCGAGCGTGCGCACCCTCTCCTCGCCCGGCGGGAACTCCACCAGCAGCGCGGTGACGAACCCCTCCAGCCGCAGCTCCTCGCTCATCCGCTCGCTCTCCCGCCGCAGCGAACCCTCCAGCGCGTCCGCGAGCGCGGCCAGGTCCGGCAGGCGGTGGGAGTCCTCCCGGAAGGCGCCCAGCAGCACCGAGACCACCCCCACCGCGTGCAGCCCCTTGCCCCGCACGTCGGCGATCAGCCCGCGCACGCCGTACGGGGTGACCTGCAACGCGTACGCGTCCCCACCGATCAGCGCCTCGTCCTGGGCGGCCCGGTAGCAGGCCGCGACCGACAGCCGCCCCACCCTCGGGGGCGGCTCCGGCAGCACCGCACGCTGCGCCGCCTCGGCCACCGACCGCACCCGCGCCAGCCGCCGTCCGTGCCGGGCGATCACGCGGTTCACCCAGATCCCGAGCAGCGCCGCGAACACCGTGTTCGCCAGCTCCAGGTGGCCGGCCCGGGTCCCGATCGACCCGTCCTGGGTGGACAGCACCAGGATGCCGAGCACATTGGCCACCCCCACCGCGACGGTGTCCCGCAGCGCCAGCAGCGCCCCCGCCAGCACGGCGGCCGCTGCCAGCAGCGGATCGCCCCAGTAGTCGGTGGGATCCAGCGCGTTCCACGCCAGCCCGGCGGCGGTCAGCAACCACGGCGCGACCCGCACGTACGGCGGCCACTGCACGGACCTCGGGGCCATCGGAGACCTGACTTCCGTCTCACCACCATCCGGAAGGGCTTCTTCCGATCGTAGTCACGGGCCCCCGAAACCCGCACGACGGCCGCCCGGCCGCTCGTTAGGCTTCGGCCGCACCCGTCCGAGCCCCGAGGAGAACCGGATGTCCATCTTCGCCACCTGGCTGTACTTCGGCGACGACGACAGCGACGCGCCCGCCCCGAGGATCTACCAGGGCTCACACGTCAGCCCCGCCGACGACGACCGCCGCGGGGGCTGGCTGGAACTCGGCGTGATCCCCAACCACTGCCATCCCGACGTCCGGTTCGGGGACGCTCCCGAGCCCGAGGGCGGTTGGTCCCTCCCGGTGGAGTACCTCCGGCTGGGCCTCGGCCGGCCCGCCGAGGACCGCCCGGAGGGCACGGACGGCACGGACAGCCCGGACGGCACGGACAGCGCCGCGAACGGCGCGGGCTCCCGAGCGACGGTGATCCTGGACCGCGCCCAGGCCGAGCTGTTGCACGCCGCCCTCACCCAGTGGCTGAACACCGACCGCCGGTAGCGCACCGCGCGCGCCCGTCCACCGCTACGCACCGTCCGCCGTGAACCGTCCCGCGCCGGGCCCCGCCAGCAGGCCCTCCGGCAACCGGCGCCCGTACGCGAGCAGCAGCAGGTGCTCCGCCCGCCCCGCCACGGTGAGCGGCCCGTGCCCGTGGCACCAGTCGGCGTCCGTCGCCTCCAGGCGGACTCCGTCGAGCCGGGCCCCGAAGAACCGCAGCGTGCGGGGTGTGACTCCGGCCAGCAGGGCCGTCGTGCGGGCCACCGGCAACCGGGCGGGCAGACCGAGCGCCACGGTGATGTCCAGACCGTGGACGGCGTCGTGGGCGAGGGCCGCGATGCGGCCGCCGACGGGCGGGCGCCAGGGGTGGTCGGCGTGGTCGGCCATGGCGGCGACGAGTTCGCGCCCGGTCATCGCGGCGGCGTCGCGGCGGGCGATCCGGTCGGCCATGCGGTGGACGTTGCCGCCGGAACGGGCGAGTTCGAGGACCGTACGCGCCGTCGAATGCCGGAAGCCGGTGCTCATGTGCGCGGCCACCTCGCGGACCCGCCAACCCCCGCACAGCGAGGGCGAGTTCCACTGCTCCTGGGTGAGGGAGGCGAACACCTCGGCGAGTTCGCGGCGCTCGGCCGCGATCTGCTCGCGGATCCAGTGGATCTGCCCGGTGTCCTGGTCCTGCGGCACGGTTTCCATGCGTCCAGCCTGCGACCGGAACCGCACACCCGTCCAAGGCCGGGAATTTCTGGCACCTATGATCAGGAGTTATGGAACTGCGGCAGCTCCAGTACTTCGTCACCGTCGCCCAGCACGGCAGCTTCACCCGGGCAGCCCAGCTGCTGCACCTGACCCAGCCCGGGGTGAGCTCCCAGATCCGGCAGCTGGAGCGGGAACTGGGCCACCGGCTGCTCGACCGCTCGGGCCGCACCGTGCGGCTCACCCCGGTCGGCGAGGCGGTGCTGCCGCATGCCCGGGCGGCGCTCGCCTCCGCGGCCGCGGCCCGCCACACGGCCGAGGAGTTCGGCGGGCTGCGGCGCGGGCACGTGCGGCTGGGCATGGTCGCCGGCGCGGCCCTGACCCCGCCCTCCGAGCTGGGGACCTTCCCCGGGCTCGCCACCACGCTGGCCGCCTTCCGCCAGGCACACCCCGGAATCGACTTCTCGCTCACCGAGGACACCACCGCGCGGATGCTCGGCGCCCTGCGCGACGGCCGACTGGACCTCGCCGTCATCGGTCTGCCCACCCCCGCGAGCGGGCGGGAGGGCGACGACGGCTGGTCGGCCCTGGCCGGGCTCGCGCTGCACACCGTGCTGGAGGTCCCGCTGGTCGCGGCCTGTGCGGAGCGGCATCCGCTCGCGGACGGCCCCGGCTCCGGCGACTTCCCCGGCTCCGGCGACTTCCCCGATCCCGGCGACTTCCCCGGCTCCGGCGACTTCCCCGATCCCGGCCGGAACGCACTCCCGGTCGCGGCGCTCGCCGGGCACACCCTGGTGAGCACCCCGCGCGGCACCGGTCTGCGCACCGCGCTGGAGTGCGCGCTGGCCGAGGCCGGTGTCGATCCAACGGTCGGCATCGAGGCGGCCGCGCCACCACAGTTGGCCGAACTCGCCGCACACGGCCTGGGCGTGGCTGTCCTGCCGGACCCGGGCCCGGTGCCCGGTCTGCGGGTGCGCCCGCTCGCCGACCCCGTCCCCCGGGTCCGGATAGCGCTGGCCTGGCCGACCGGGCAGCCCGCCTCGCCTCCGACCGCCGCCCTGGTGGCCCACCTGCGGCAGGCCTACCCGGGGCCGGCGGCCGCTCAGTCCCCGGCCGGCACCGCCGCGCCGTCGGCGATGTGCAGCAGCGCGACCGCACCGTCGAGCACCTCCCGGCCGAGCGGGAAGTAGCCCTGCCGCGGGACGGTGTCGGTGCGCGTACGGGCGTCGGCCGGCAGCGCGATGTCCGTCAATTCCCAGAGCGCACCCCGTTCCTGAAGGTGAGCCTCGTACGTCCCCGGCGCCGGCTCGGCCAGCCCGATCGCCTCGCTGCGCCCCAGGCTCCCGGCGACGAAGGCGTACCGCTCGCCCAGCAGGGTGCCCACGATGCGGCCCGCGCCGGTCCACCGGCAGTCCAGCTCGCCCAGCGCCCAGGCGCCCGGATTGTGTTGCAGGTGCAGGTTGTGGGAGAAGACCAGGGTCGGTCCGCGCCGGGCCTCGATCGCGCGGATGTCGAGCAGGTTCTGCGCCATCAGCGCGTCCCGCACGCCGGACAGGGCGCTGATCCGGTCGCTCGGGGTGAGGCCGCGGACCGCCGACTGCGCGTGGTAGCGCAGCAGCCCGATCCCGGCGGTCAGCCGGGTGCGTACGGCGAACCACTCGGCGGACGAGGTCGCGGCGACCAACTCCGGTGCGTGCATGTGGAGTTGGAGCAGGAGGTCGTCGGCCAGGCAGCGCAGTCGCACGGCTTCGGCGGTGCCGCCCGGCGACTGGGCCGGATCCATCACCGCCTCCGTGCGGCTCCAGCGCTCGTCCTCGCCCGCCACAGCGGCCAGGTCGAGGTCGAGCCCCAGGTAGTCGCGGGCGTGTTCGAGGTAGCGGCGCGGGCTGGGGGCGCTGGTGGTCTCGCTCGGGACGTCGAAGCCGTGGAAGGCCAGCCGCTCGCCGGGCGGCCGCTCCTGGTTGAACTCCCGCATCCAGGCGACGAGTCGGCGGTTGGGCTCGAGTTCCCCGAAACCGTGGGTGAAGCCCTCCCCCATCGCCGAATCGAGGGTGCCGACACCCTCCCGGACGTAGGCGTCCACGGCGGACGCGGCCACCCGGTCGGTCTCCAGGGCGATCGACCGGAAGCCCCGGTCGACCAGCCGGGCGAACAGCTGATTGCGGACCCACCCGAACGCCGGCTCCTGGTGCGTCGGTTCCCCGAGGCCCAGAAGCTCGCACGCCGGGGTGACGAAGTCATGCATGTCCTGGTTCATGGGCCTCAAGCGTATCCTTGAAAGAACGGTTGAGACTTTTCCCTCCACTGCCGCTCAGCCGCCGCCGAAACCCTCAATCGACCCTCAAACCGCCGATCAGCTCCGAACACTCACCCGGCCCGGAACGGGAGACGACCATGCGCCCCGCCGACCTCGCGCGCGAGCACGGCATCTCGACCCAGGCGATCCGCAACTACGAGCGTGCCGGCTGCCTCCCGCCCGCCGAACGCACGCCCGCCGGGTACCGGATCTACACCGAACTGCACGCGTCCGCCCTACGCGCCTACCTCTCCCTCGTCCCGGCGTACGGGCACGCGACCGCCGGCTCGGTCATGACCGCCGTCCATGCCGAGCGGCTCGGCGACGCCCTCACCGAACTCGACCGGGGTCACGCCCAGTTGCTGCGCGACCGGGAGACCCTCGCCGCCGTCCGCGAGGCCGTCTGCCACCTCACCGACGGCGCCGCCACCGGAACCGGCCTGCCCGCGCTGCCCGGCCCCCGGTCCGTCGGCGAGGTGGCGCACCGGCTCGGCGTCACCCCCGCGACCCTGCGGGCCTGGGAGGCCGCCGGCATCCTCGCCCCCGCCCGGGACCGCGCCACCGGCCACCGCCGTTACCTCCCGGCCGACGTCCGCGACGCCGAGCTCGCCCACCTGCTCCGCCGGGGCGGCTACCCGCTGGACCGCATCGCCACCGTGCTGCGGCAGATCCGTACCGCGGGCGGCACCGGTGAGCTGGCCGCCGCCCTCGACGGCTGGCAGCAGCGCCTCACCACCCGGGGCCTGGCGATGCTCACCGCCTCGGCCCGCCTCGCCGACTACCTGACACTGCGCCCGAGGAGTCCCGACGGGCTTGACCTCAAGGGAACTTGAGGCCACAGAGTGATCCGCATGAACACCAAAGACGCAGCGAACGAGCCCGCAGACACCGAGCACGCGGACATCTCGGCCATCGAACGGGTCGTGGCCGCCGTCGAGCGCGCCCAGCGCGCCAAGGACCCGGACGCCTTCCTCGCCCTGTTCCACCCCGAGGCGCTCTGGACCACCGCGCGCGGCAAGGTCCTGATCGGCCTGGACGCGATCGCCGAGTTCACCCGAGCCGTCCTGCCCGCCGCGACCTGGGACGGCAATGTCACCTACGAGCCGGTACACATCCGGTTCCTCCGCCCCGACGTGGCCGCCGTCAAGGTCCGCCAGGTCTACCACTCGACAGCGGGCGACTCGGAGGGGGCACCGCTGTACGTCATGACCAGGCAGGACGACGGACGGTGGCTGCTGCACGCCTGTCAGAACACCGGCGTGCTCGCCGAGTAGCCACCGGTTCCGTCGCTGCCGGGCAGGCCCGGGCGCGCGCCGTCGTCGTGGCAGCGCGCCCGTCTCTCGCCGTGCACCCCGCCCCGGATCTGCCGGGCCCTTCGACGGCCGCCCCGGTCAGCCGACCCGGGTGAGGCGGGCGGGGCGGGCGCCGGCTCCGTCGGCGAGCGCGCCGGGCTGCTCCTGGTCCGACCGCTCGGGACCGGCGAGCAGGATGGAGCGCTGCAGTCGGCGCAGTGCCGCGGACGGCTCCATGCCCAATTCCCGGACCAGGGTGTTCCGCAGGCGCTGGTAGGCCTCCAGTGCCTCGCCCCGGCGGCCGGAGCGGTGCAGCGCCATCATGTACTGGCCGTGCAGGCTCTCGTGGGTGCGGTAACGGTCGACCAGGACGGTGAGTTCGGCGAGCAGCACCCGGTGCCGGCCGAGCCGCAGGTCGGCCTCGATCCGCTGGTCCAGCGCGCAGAGCCGGGTCTCCTCCAACCTCTTCGCCTCGACGGCGAGTTGGCCGCCGACTGGGACGTCCGCGAAGGCCGGGCCGCGCCACAGCGCGAGCGCGTCGCCCAACTGTCGGGCGGCGAGCGGGAAGTCGCCCCCGTCCATGGCGCGGTAACCGTGCCCGGCGAGGCGGTCGAACTCCTGGAGGTCGACCAGTCCGCCGCCGCTGTTCAGCATGTAGCCGCCGGCCGAGGTGACCAGGACGTCCTTCGCGCAGGATGCCCCCGGGCCGCCGTCGCCCTGGGCGAGCGCCCGGTCGATGAGGTCGCGCAGTTGGAGCACATAGGTCTGCACGGTGGTTCGGCTGCTGCGGGGCGGGCGGCCGGACCACAGCTCCTCGGCGAGGACACTCGCCGGGACGACCTGGTCGGCCCGTAACGCCAGCAGGGCGAGCACCTGCCGCGGCTTCGGCGCCGACGGCACCACCGACACCCCGCACAGTCGGACCCCCAAGGCCCCCAGCACCCGGATCTCCACGACGACCACCCCAAATCCAGACGGATCGGCGGCCCCGACGGCCGCCGGCCGGGCGGGCGCTCCGCTGCTCACCGTCCACGCAGGTCCACTGGACGGTCGATCGAGCACCCGGCACCATCCAAAAACAGGTCAGACGGTTTGTCAATACAAAACCGAACGCACTGTTTGTTTTTAGGCGATGCAATCCCCTGCAGAGCCGGACCCTGGACCGCCCGTCCGATCCCGAACCGGCCCCACAGAGGCCGCCCGGCCGCCCGGCCCCCCGAGGCCCGTCCGGCCCGCCGCGACTCAGGCCGGGCCGGCCCCGTCCGCACCTGCTCCGGTCACCCCGCTCGCGCCGGCCTCCGCCGCCGTCGGCTCCGCCGCCCGGGCCGCCGCCAGCTCCGCGACCACCCGGGCACCCCGGTCCGCCGCGAGGTCGAGCGTGGCCAGCACCCCGGACACTGCGATGCTCGGCATCAAGTGCTGGTACAGCGAGGCGATCCGGCGCTCCAGGTCCGCCCGGCCGGACATCTTCTGGGACTGGATCTGCACCCCCGTCCAGGCCCCGGTGACCAGCCACGCCGTCTCGGCGGGCACTACCTGGGGCAGCAGCTCACCGCGCCGACCGGCCGTTTCCAGCACGATCTCGGCCCGCTGGATCCAGCCGGGGGCCGCGCCGCCGCTGAAGTCGCCGAACATGTCCTGGCCCAGGGAGAGCCGCGCGCCCGCGCTCAGCACCGGGTCACGCGGCATGAGGTGGGCAACCACCATCCCGAGGTCCACGAACTCCTGGAGCTTGCAGTGCCGTTCGGGGATCTCGTCCCGGCCGAACTGCTCCTCCACGACCCCCTGGGCGAGCTCCCGCTTGGAGGCGAAGTGGAAGTACACCGCACCACGGGTCACCCCGGCACGGGCCACGACCTCACCGATCGTCGCCCCCTCGTACCCGTACTCGTCGAAGACCGACGCCGCCGCCTCCAGGATCAGCCGACGCGTTCGGACCGCCCGCTCCTGCCGCACCACCGCAACCACCCCACCCGAAACGCTCGGCAAACAAAACCAAACACCCCGTATCTTACCCGCCGAGGTCGGCCGGGATCCTTGCGTCCCAGGTCACATGGGGCCACCTTCGAGCGAGCCAAAACCGCGTGGACGGTATGGAACGGGCAGATGACCGACGCCTCACCGCCGGCCTTCATAACCGGAACAGCGACTCCCACTTCTCACTGGCAGGCCAACGAACGACCATGCCGCAGCAATGAACCTGCCAAGCACAGCCGCCGACGTTCTCACAGGTCAAGAAGCTTTACCAAGGGAGCCCGATCTCCGGCCCACGCACCGCGCCCACCCACCGTGCCCACCCGACCACGCTCGGCCGCCGACGAACCTTTGTTCTGGCTCCTTGAAAACCAAACCGGTAGGTACGTATCTTACGAGCCCTGAGCAGCCCACCCCGCCCGTCACGGCCCTTCGGAGCGCTCCCCATGACTCTGCTTGCCTTCCGCACGCCTGCCCCCGCCCTCGCCGCCGGCACGGACTCCGGGACGATCCCCCGCCCGGCCGCAGCAGCAGCCCCGGCGCCTCGTCTGACCAGCACCGTCGCCAAGGAGTACGTCCACCGGGCCTGCCACGCCGAGGTCTTCCTCACCGGCAGCGAGCAGCTGACCGACACCACCTTCGCCGTCACCGCACAGTGGCCGCGGGCGCACACCTTCTTCAGCACCCCGGACGGCACCCGGCACGACCCGATCCAAGCTGCTGAAACGATCCGCCAAGCCGGGCTCTACCTCGCCCACACCCGGTTCGGTGTACCGCTCGACCACAAGTTCATGATGTGGAACCTCGACTACACCACCCGGCCGCGCCAGCTGCTGATCGGTGCGGCACCGACCGACCTCACCCTGGAGGTCCGGCTCCTCGCCCAGCCGCGCCGGACCGGCACCACGATCGACTTCACGCTGGAAACCGTCGTGCGACGGGGCATTCAGCCGGCCGCAACCGGATACGCCCGCTTCACCACCGTCCCCGACTCCACCTACCAGCGGCTGCGCCGGGGACGCCACGACGCCGGGCAGCCGTCGGCGCCGGCCCTGACCGCCGAACCGCTCCCGCCGGCCCGGGTCGGCAGGCTCCGCCCGGGCGACGTCGTGCTGACCCCGGCGGACGCCCCCGGCAGCTGGCACCTCACCCCCGACTTCTGGCACCCGATCCTCTTCGACCACGCCAACGACCACATCCCCGGCATGGTGCTGCTGGAGGCGGCCCGGCAGGCGGCCAACGCGCTGAGCAGCCCGGTCACCGTCACACCGACCGCCGCGGCCACCACCTTCCACCGGTACGCCGAGCACGACGCACCCACCATGATCACCGCCCGGCACACCCCCGGCGAGGACCCGGACGCCCTCACCACCACCGTGACCGGCCACCAGCACGGCGAGCCGATCTTCACCACCGTGCTCACCGGCCACCCGGACCACCGCTGACCGGACGACCGCCGCCGCACCGACCGGGCGGCCGGTTCGACCCGAACAGCTCCCACGCTCACAGCGGCCCGCTCCCACCACCCCGCCGGCGGCCCCACCACCGGTCGCACCACCCGAACGGCCCGCCCGACCATCCCGGTCCGGCGGGCCGTCCGCGTACGGGCGGGCCGTCCGCGTGCCGACGACACTTCGCGGTGCGGCGCCCGTTCCTGGCACGTGCCGTTTCCCCGGGGCCGGCCACGGCCGGAACGCACCGGTTCCGGGCTGGCACCGGGGCGAACACCTGCGCGAGGATGTCAGCCCCTGAATCCGCGCTGCCCACAGGAGCACGCCGTGAGCGAAGTCGCTTCACAGCAGAACGAGTTGATAAGTCTGACCGACCGCCCCGGCACCGACGACGCCCCCGGCTGTGCCGGGCGGAGCGGCGGCCGGAACGTCCGGGTACGGGTACTCGGACGGCACGCACCGGGCTCCCTCCTTGGACACGACTGGCTGGACTGCGAAATCACCGTCACCGCGGACTCGGTGCGCGGACAGTTCGTCACGCTGGTGACCGACCGCCATCTCAGACAGTGGGAAACCGCCTTGGACCGACTCGGACGCGGTTCAGCCGTCCGGTGGCTGGACGAGGAACACGGCCCGGAGCTGCGGATCGAACCCGGACGGCCGGGCGGCCTCTGGGTGACCGTCTCCGACGCGGAGGAATCGGGCGTCACGCTCCGGGTCGTGCTCTCCCCCGCGCCGGGCTGGCTGGACGAGCAGCGCATCCTGCTCGGACTCGTAAGGAACGCCTATCCGTCCGAGGTCGTCGAACTGTCCCCGGGCGTCCACTCCTGGCGCGGAGAGCCGGCCGGCTGAAAGGTCCTCACGGGAGCCGCTGAGGATGTGACCGCCGGGTTTGTCGCTCGTTGGCCGGTGGGCGGGGAAGAGGGTGTCTCCTCGGTGGATCGTGTCGCACGAACTGCGGGGGCTGATCGAGCCGTTGCTGCTGCCGGAGCCCCCGAAGCCCCAGCCGGGCCGCCCGACCGGGCCCGCAAGCGGATCGAGCCCGGTCGACCGCGCGCGGCCGGTCACCGAGCAGTCGGTGACCGGCCGCCGAGGAGTTCCGCACGACTCCGACTTCGGAGCCGTGCGGTGGCTCGTCGAGCGGACCAACGCCCCGGGTCGACGGGTTCCGACGCCTGCGGGTCAGCTGGGACATCCGCCACGACATCCGCGAGGCCGGCTGTCATCACTGCTGTGGCAACGGCCTTCCCAGCCGGGCGAGCGAACGGTCGGGCAGGGTGAGGAGGAAGAGCAGAGCCGCACCGCCGAGCATGAACAGCGCGAGGTGGTGCAGCCCGCCCGTGGTGGCACCGTGCGGGAAGAAGGCCGCGTTCGCGGCCGAGGCCGCCATGGCACCGAGGTACATGAAGGTGCGCAGCAGCCCGGCCGCGGAGGCGATGACAGCCGGATCCGCCTGGTGGTAGAGGGCGCTCTGGGTGCCGAGCCCGATCAGCCCCTGCGAGACGCCCGCCAGCGCGCCGACCGCGATCAGCAGGGCGCCCGGGCTGCTCGCGTGCACCAGCAGCAGGGCGGCGCAGGCAGCGATCTGGCAGGCGGAGCCGACCAGCAGTTTGCCTCGCACGCCCGGACTGCGGCCGGTCGCCCCGGCGACCGTGAGCGCGGTCAGTGACAGCGGCAGCAGCACGAGTCCGGCGGTGGTGGCCGACAGGCCGCGCCCTTCCTCCAGCCACTGGGTGTAGCCGTAGAGGAAGGCGTAGATGGCGGTGTAGCCGAGGACCTGGCGCAGGTAGGTGGCGATCAGCGGGCGGTTTCCGGCGAGCGCCCGCAGGTCGATGAAGGGGGTGCGGGCCCGCCGCTCGCGGGCGACGAAGGCGACGGCCGCCAGGACCGCGAGCACCGGCAGGTACCAGCGCGCCGGGTCGGGCTTCATCAGGAACAGCATCAGGGCGATCAGGAGGACCGCGAACAGCGCGATCCCGGCGTGGTCGAGCCGGTCCGGGCGGCCTGGGTGGTCGCCGCGGTCGATGCGGTCGATGCGGTCGATGCGGTCGCCGCGGTCGATGCGGTCGCCGCGGTCGATGCGGTCGATGCGGTCGATGCGGTCTGAGTGATCGCCGCTGTCCGGGAGGTCGATGCGCTCGGAGCGCCGCTCGACGACGGGCAGCCGGACCGCGCCGAGCGCCAGGCAGGCCAGTGACAACGGGACGTTGACGGCGAAGACCGTCCGCCAGCCGCCCGCGCCGATCAGCAGACCGCCGAGGGTGGGCCCGACCACCGCGACGGTCTGGTTGGCGACCGCCAGCACCGTCAGTACTCCGGCGGGGCTGGACTGCCCGGTCCGCTCGGCCTCGCTGCGGGTCAGGTGCATCGCGGCGGGGTAGGCCGCGGAGGTACCCAGCCCGAGCAGCACCCGGGCGGCGATCAGCAGCCCGAGGGACGGGGCGAGCGCGCCGAGCAGTCCGGCGAGGCCGACCAGGGCCGTCCCCGCGAGGTAGAGCGGGCGCGGGCCGTGGGTGTCCACCAGCCGCCCGATCACCGGCTGGCCGACGGCGGTGGCCAGGTAGAGCGCGGTGACCAGCCAGGCGGTCTCGGCGGGTGGCGCACCGAAGGCGGTGCCCACGGGAACCAGGGCCACCGCGATCATCGACGAGTTGATCGGATTGAGCACCGAGCCGAGCACCATCGGTGCGATCAGCCGACGGTTGAACCCGCCGTCCACAGCGGGCTGCTGACGCCCGGACCGGATTCGGGCCAGCAGGGCGGCCGGGCCGGTCATCACCGGTTCAGCCGGTCCATCAGGGCCAGCGCCTCCAGCACGGTGGCGCGCTCGGCCTCCGTGTAGTGCTCCGTCATGGCACGGGTCAGCCACTCCTGGCGGGCCTGGCGGCTGTCCGCGACGTGGTCCAGGCCGGCCTCGGTGAGGCTGACCACCTGGCGGCGCCCGTCCTCGGGGTCGGGGCGGCGCCCGACCAGTCCGCGCTGTTCCAGCGCGGCGAGGGTGGCGGCCATGGACTGCGGGCGGACCCGCTCGGCGGCGGCCAGCACGCTGGCGGAGGCCGGACCGTCGTTGATCAGCCGGCTGAGCACGGCGCTCTGGGAGGGTGTCAGGTCGCTGGTGCCGCTCGCCTCCCGAAGGGTGCGGCGCAGCCGGCTGAACACGGCGCGCAGCTCCCGGGCGGCCAGCGCCGCGGTGGCGGGGACCACGGAGCCGACGGACCCCGCGGCGTCGGTCCGGGCCCCGTGGGCCGCGGTGGCGGCGGCGCGGGCTGTTCGCTTCTCGGTCATGGTTCCACGGTAATTTCGACAGGCTGAACTGTCCAGTCTGGACTGAAGTTTTTCCGAGGGCGGCCGGTCGCCTCCACCACCCGCGCCCGAGGAACGGCGGACGCGCCCGGATAATGACGTCATGATCGACAAGCAGCTCCGCGTCGTCCTCGCCGAGGACTCGGTGATCCTCCGGGACGGCATGGTCGAACTCCTCACCGCCCGCGGGTGCGCGGTGGTCGCCACCGCCGGGACGGCGCCCGAGCTGATCGCCGCCGTCACCGAGCACCGGCCCGACGTGGCCGTGGTGGACATCCGGATGCCGCCCACGCACACCGACGAGGGCATCCGGGCCGCAGTGGAGATCCGTCTCGCCCTGCCCGAGATCGGCATCCTGGTCTTCTCCCAGCACGTCGAGACCACCTGGGCAGCCCGGCTGCTGGCCGGTGGCGCTGCCGGCATCGGCTACCTGCTCAAGGAACGGGTGGCCCGCACCTCGGAGTTCGTGGACGCCCTGCACCGGATCGCCGCGGGCGGGACGGCCCTCGACCCGGAGATCGTCAACGGCCTGATGCACGGCGGGCGACGCAGCCGGGTCGACACGCTCACTCCGCGCGAGCGGGAGGTACTGGAGTTGATGGCACAGGGCCACTCCAACCGGTCGATCGCCACGCTGCTGGTGGTGTCGGAGCGGGCAGTGGAGAAGCACGTGGCCGCCGTGTTCGGGAAGTTCGACCTGCCGGCGACCAACGCCGACAACCGGCGGGTCAAGGCCGTGCTCGCCTACCTCGCGGAGAGCGGCGCCTCCTGAGGCGGCAGCCCCGAAGGCTCTGACACGACTGTCAGTCAGAGTCTCCTGGGCAGTTCGGCACTGACCTCCGTCGGCCCGCCGGCTGGGCTGTCCACCCGCAGTGTCCCGTCCACCGCCGCGAGCCGCTCGGCCAGGCCGGCCAGCCCGGTGCCCGCGCCGATCGCGGCGCCGCCGCGGCCGTCGTCGCGCACGGTCAGCCGGACCCTCCCGTCGACCGCGCTCACGCTCAGCTCCGCCGACCGCGCGCCGCTGTGCTTCGCCACGTTGGTCAGCAGCTCGGCAGCACAGAAGTAGACGGCCCGCTCGATCACCTCCTGCGGACGCTCCCGCAGATCCAGCCGGACGTCGACCGGCACCGGCGAGGTGGCGATCAGTCCCGGCACCGCCTCGGCCAGTCCGCCGTCCAGCGCCACCGGGTGGATGCCCCGGGTCAGCCGGCGCAGGCCGGTGATGGTGTCGTCGGCCTGCCCGCGGGCCCGGTCGACCAGGGCGCGCAGCCGCCTCAGGTCGGGCCCGCCCGAGCCGGCCGGTCCACCCTCGGTCGGCACGTCATCGGCCGGAACACCCTCGGCGAGTACGTCGTCGGCCAGCGACAGCGTGATGGCGAGCGCGACCAGTTGCGCCTGGGTGCCGTCGTGCAGGTCGCGTTCCAGACGCCGCAGCCGATCGGCGTTCTCGGCCAGCAGGGTGGCCCGGGCGTTCTCCAGCTGACGCACCCGCTGCTGCGAGCGCACCGGTCCGAGCAGGGTACGGGCCGACGAACGGTTCGCTGCGCCGAGCGCCCGCACCACGGCGGGGACGACGGCCAGCACCCCGAGGCCGATCGGAACCGCGCCCAGGTCCAGCAGGCCGAACGGCCGCGGGCCCGGCTCCATCATCCGGACCCAGAGCGGGAAGCCCACCAGCCAGACGCTGCTGAGCGGAAGCCCGACCACGGCCAGGAACCCGAGCACCCCCAGCGGCAGCCGCAGGAGGAGGTAGAGCAGCGCCCGCCAGGCCACCGGGTCGGTCAGCACCACCCGGCCCCGGGCGAGCACGCCGGACGGGCGCGGCAGCGGCTGCGGAGCGGGCACCTCCTCCCCGAGCAGCCGCCCGACCAGCCACCGGTGCAGCCCGCCGAGCCTCCTCGCCCCGAGCAGCGCGGCCACCACGAACGGCAGGCCCAGCACAGTGAGCGAGAGCAGCGCCCCCGCGTAGAGGACGGCGACGGCGTATGCCCCACCGAGCGCCCCGAGCGGCAACCCGAGTACCCCGAAGGCCAGTTCACCGCCGCGCACCGACCAGTACCGCCGCCGCTCAGCCACCGTCCACCTCACCACTCATCCTCCGCCCGGCCCCCAGCATCCACCAGGCATCACTGGAGCCGCCGCCCCCACCTGCCCTTCCGTCCGGACAGCCCGTCGGACAGCCCGTCGGACAGCCACGGCCTCGACCTGCGGCCCGCCGGGCGTCGACGCCTGCCGCTCCTTCCCTCCTCTCACCCCCGTTCCCCGCCCGGCGACTCCACCGCCGAGCCGCCGACCGCCCACAGCCCCGTGCCCACGATCCCCGGCACCGTGAGCACCGCCGCACCCAGCACCACCCAGGCGCACTGCGGCCCCGGCACCACCGGCACCACCGATCCCGTCACCGCCAGGCTGAAGGCCGCCGAAGCCGCGGCCGCGACCGCCGCGCCCAGCAGCACACCGATCGCCGTGGTCAGAGCCGCCTCCACGGAGAGCATCCGCAGCAGCTGCCGCCGCGTTGCCCCGACCAGGCGCAGCAGCGCGAACTCGCGGCGCCGGTCGGCGGTCAGCGCCACCAGGGTGTTGACCGTGGAGACCGCCGCGAAGCAGACCAGCAGCCCGAGCTCCATCTCGCGCAGCCAGACATCGCTCGCCTTGGTGACGCTGGTCGCGGCACCCGTTTCCCGGGCGGCGTGCTCGGCGGTGCTGGTGAGGATCAGCATGGTGCCGGAGAGCCCGACCAGCAGCGCGACCGGCACCACCGCCGAGGAGAGCCGGGCCGCGTAGCCGCGCAGATTGGCGTCCGCCAGCCAGCCCGCCCGTGGCACGAACGCCCTCGCAGGGGCGCCGAGCACGGCTGCCAGGACGCGCGCCGCCACCGGCCCCAGCAGTCCGACGGCGACCAGCAGCACCAGCGAGCCGAGCAGCGAGGCCTGCCCTGCCTTGTCCAGCTCTCCGGCCGGCCGGCTCGCCGCCAGTCGCAGTAACAGCCCACCGCCCACGAGCACCGCCGCCCCCGTCAGCAGCCGCGTCACACCCGTGCGCCGCGGCCCGCCCGCGCCTTCGGTCAGCACGACGGCCGGGGCGGGCCGGGTGATCCGGCGGGCCGCCACGGCGGTGGCCGCCAGGCCGATCAGCAGCGCCACCGCGAGCGCGACCAGCGCCGGCACCGGCGTGCCGGGTATGTGCAGCCCGGGTGCGGCCATGCCACGCCGCTGGAGTGCGGCGAGGAAGGCCCTGGCGGCGAGAAAGCCCACCAGGCCGCCCGGCACGGCCACCAGCAGGGTGGTCGCCACCACCTGCGCGCGCACCACCCGCCGTACCTGACGGGGCGTCGCCGCGACGGTGCGCAGCAGCGCCAGATCACGGTGCTGCTGCCGCAGGGTGAAGCCGAGCGCGTTGACCACGACGAACAGCGCGACCAGAACGGCGATCTCGCCGAACGCCCCGGCGATCACCACCAGGCCCGGGCCGGACACCGCCGCTCTGGTCACCGCGGCCGGCGCCGTGATCTGCGCGGCGACCAGCGAACCGAACGACGTCACCGCCGCCACCGCCAGGAACAGGGCCGTCCCCAGCCCGGCGAAGGAGGCCGGGCGGCGGCGGATCTGCCCCGCGGACAGGCTCAGCACCGGACTGCTCATCGCGCTCACCCGCCCAACCGGCTCAGCCGCTCGCCGACCTGCGCGGCCGTCGGCCTGGTGAGCTCGTCCACCAGCAGGCCGTCGGCCAGCAGCAGCACCCGGTCCGCGTACCCGGCGGCGACCGGGTCGTGGGTGACCATCACGCAGGTCTGCCCGTCGGCGTCGACGCCCGCGCGCAGCAGGTCGAGGATCTCCTGCCCGGTGGCGCGGTCCAGCGCGCCGGTCGGCTCGTCGGCGAACAGCACCTCCGGCCGGCAGACCAGTGCCCGGGCTATCGCCACCCGTTGCTGCTGACCGCCCGACAGCTGTCCCGGCCGGTGCCGCTCGCGCCCGGCCAGACCGACCCGGGCCAGCGCCTTGCGAACCCGGGCCCGTTCCGGTGGCTGCCCGGCCAGCCGCCCCGGCAGCTCGACGTTCTGCGCGACGGTCATCGCGGGCATCAGGTTGAAGGCCTGGAACACGAACCCCACCCGGGCGCGGCGCAGCTCCGCCAGCCGCCGCTCGGGCAGCCCGGACACCTCGGTGTCGCCCCACCGAACGGTGCCCCTGGTCGGGCGGTCCATCCCGGCCAGGCAGTGCAGCAGGGTGGTCTTGCCGGAGCCCGACGGCCCCATCACCGCAGTGAACGTCCCCGGCGCGAAGCCCACCGAGACCCCGCGCAACGCCCGCACGGCCGCCGCGCCGAGCCCGTACTCCCGGTGCAGCCCGGCCGCACTCAGGGCCGCGCCCGTCACCCCGTCGTACGCCGCCGTGACGGCGGTTGTCGTCATCCCGTTCATGTCCACCATCGTGGGCGTCCGGGGCCGGGAGATCGATTGTGCTGGCACCCGAATCCGGGGTTCGGAAAACCGAACCCCACAGGTGGTGCTACGTCTCCTCGTGGAGGTCGCGGTGCTGCCGGACCCGGGGCCGGACCGCGCTCGCCCCCACCCCGGTTCCCCGTTCACCCACCCGACGGGGAATCATGATCCGGTGACCATCGACCTGCTGCCCGGCCGCGGCGTTCCTCTGCCCGCCCCGGGCCACAAGCCGCGCCGTGAGGAGCCGTTCGCCTTCGACTCCGCCTCCCCCCGCGCGCCCGACCCGGAACCCGTCCGACCTGTCCGCCCCACCGAACCCGCCGAGGCCGCCGAATGATCCCGCTCCCGACCGGCACCGCCACCGGTCCGCACGACGCCGCCTTCCTCCCCCGCCGGCGGCTGTCACCGCGCCCGGCCGAGCAGCCGATCACCGCGCCGGTCCCCAAGCTCGGCGGCGAGCCGTGCTGGCTGGCCGAACCCACCTGGCCCCTCTCCCCCAGTACGGGTGAACCCCTGGTGTTCATCGGGCAGTTCCCCGTCCCGGGCGAGCCGGGTCGGCTGGCGTACCTCTTCCTGGAGGAGGACGGCGAGCTGATGGGCGGCCTCGACCCGGAGCGGGGCGACGGCCTGCTGCTCGTCCAGCCCGGCGGCCGCATCCCGCCGTTCGCCGTACTCGGCCCGCCCGGCATCCGGGGCCGTACGCTGTGGTGCTGCGAGCCCGACGGTGAGCGGACCCCGGTCGAGTGCCACCTGGACGTGGTGCCGCTGTCGGACGGCGTCGACCGGGCGATGGACCAGCGGGCCGCCTTCCAGCGGTACCTGCGCGACGAGGGCCCCGAGGTCCCCTTCCCGGACGGCGACCACGAGCACGACCACCTCGGCGGAGACCCGTCCTACCCGAACGGCCGGGCCCGGGTCCCGGCGCCCTGGCAGTTCCTCTTCGCCCTCGCGGACGCCTCGGACGAGGGCGATCCGTACTTCCTCAACTTCGGTTACGGCGGCGGCTTCGGCTTCCTCAGCCCGGACGGCCTGGAGGGTCGGTTCTTCTGGGAGGCCCCGTAGCCGCGCCCTCCGCTTCCCCATCCCTCACTCACCCACGGGAGTCACCATGACCACCACGCCCCTGACCGTCGCCGTCCTCGGCCCTGGCGGCGTCGGCGGACTGATCGGCGGGCTGCTCGCCCGCGACGGCCACCGGGTCGTCTGCCTGGCCGGCGAGGAGACCGCGGCCGTCATTGCACGGGACGGACTGCAGGTCCGCAGCGCCCGGTTCGGCGAGTTCACCGCCCGGGTGGAGGCCGCCACCGAGCTGCGCGAGCCGGTCGACGCGGCCTTCGTGACCGTCAAAGAGACGGCGCTGGCCGCCGCGCTCGACCGGATGCCCCCGGAGTCGCTCGGCGCCGGGATCGTGGTGCCGCTGCTCAACGGTCTGGACCACATGGCGCTGCTGCGCGAGCACTACCCGGCCGGGCGGGTGGTGGCCGGCACGATCCGGGTCGAGGCCACCCGGACGGCTCCCGGGCGGATCGAGCACACCAGTCCGTTCGCCGCCGTCGAGCTCGGCGCGACCGCCCGACACGCCTCCCCCGTAGCCGAGTTCGCCGAGCAGCTGCGGCATGCCGGGCTGGACGTCACGCTGTGCGAGGACGAGACGGCGATGCTGTGGAGCAAGCTCTCCTTCCTGGCCCCGTTCGCCCTGCTCACCACCCGCCACGCGAGCGGGATCGGCACCGTGCGCACCGAGCACCGGGCCGAACTCCTCGCCGTGCTGGACGAGATCAGCGCCGTCACCCGGGCGGTCGGCGCGCCGGCGGACGCGCAGAGCCTGCTCGCCTCCTTCGACCGCATCCCCGGAACGATGAAGTCCTCGATGCAGCGCGATGTGGAGGCCGGCCGACCGACCGAGCTGGACGCCATCGGCGGCGCCGTCCTGCGGGCGGCCGAGGCGCACGCGGTGGCCGTCCCGACCATCGCCCGTCTGGTCAGCGACCTGTCCGAATCCTTCGACCGGTAGTGCTCGCACGGGCGTTCACCCCGCGCTTGGCAGGCGCGGGGTGAACGCCCACCTGACTCTCGGATCAACTGACGGAACATCATCTCCCGTTACTGGAGAAGACTTTCCCGACAGTTCACGGAATCCTCCGGAACCTCCGCACGACACATCGACGTTGACACGACGGGAGGGATAGAGACATGACAAGGAAGCCGTACCGTCTGGCCGCCACCACGCTCGCACTGCTCCTCACGGCCCCGTTGTTCACCGCGTGCGACGCCGACCAGGCCCTCGACTGCGGAAAGCGGGCGATCAGCCTCACCGGCGATGTCCAGGACCTCGCGGATTCGGCGATCAACGTCGGCCAGATCACCGACGAGAGCCGCCGCAAGCACACCGTCGAGGCCCTGAAGAAGGTCGCCGACGATGCCAAGAAGATCCGCCAGGACGGCGGGGACAAGATCGACGCGGCCGCCGACAGGCTCTCCAAGGCCGTCAACAACGCCATCGACCGGGTCACCAAGGGCAAGCAGCCCGACGTCAAACCGATCACCGATGCCGCCGCCGACATAGGGAAGGCCTGCGCCGACGCCTGACGCACCGGCGCGCTCACCGCTTCCCACACCGCCCGTTGCCCACTCCACCCGCTCCCGCCCCGGGCGCCGGCCCGGGGCGGAAGCACATCCCCCGCCCCGGGTCCCGGCCTGTCGCAGCCGCACCCGCACCTCCGGACGATAGGAATGGCACCGGACCGAGCCGCACCTCGGAGGCACCGGTGAACCACCCGATCCTCGACCAGATCCAGGACCTGCGCGCCGAATTGGCGCCCGGCGACACCGCCCCCGCGCTGGTCACCGCGCTCGCCGACGGCACCGCGCCACGCTCGGCGCTGGCCGAACTCGCCGCCCAGCAGCACCGGATCATCCACTCCGACCGCCGCAGCCTGCTGCTGCTCGCCAGTCGCTGCGCGGACCGGCCGGTCGGCGCCTGGTTCGCCGCCCTGGCGGAGGGCGAGAGCACCGCGCTGCGCACCCTGCCCGCACTCGCCACCGCCGGCCTCGACCGCGGCACACCGGAGTCCCGCCCGCCACTGCCCGGCTGCCAGGCCTACCCGCACTACCTCGCCTGGCTCGCCCTGAACGGCGAGCCTGCCGCTACAGCCATCGGTCGCCAACTTCGCGGCCTGGGATGAATTTACAGGCTTCCACCTCGATCCTGCCCAGCGGAAACGCGAACGGCTCGCCAGCTACGCGCTCGTCGCATGAGCCAGGAGACCCCGCTCCGCCGGTCTTCCGAGCGAACAACGTCATCGCGCACCAGAAAGCAGAACCTTTGCCGACAGTCAGGCTCAGGTGGCCGGACCGGGGGTCTGACCACCACGGGTCAGGCCGTCGCCGTCCCAGTGGGGCTGCCGGCGGCAGAGGACGACTCGTCGGCGCGCCACGCCGCAGCGGTCAGAGCGGTGGCGCCCATCGCCGCAAAGCCCGCGAACGCGTAGAGGGCCAGGATGACGACCGCGCACCAGAAGTAGCCGACATCGGCCCAGGAGATGTCGTCGGAGCCGAAAACCGCGAGCAAGGCGTAGATGAGCGTCGCGAGGACGGCGAACAACAGCAGTAGCCCCGCCGACAGGGCCGGCAGGACGGCGGGCAGGATGCCGAGCACCGAGGTCATCTCCCGGTTGCCGGTGACGGTCAACGCGTACGCCGCCACCAGGAGCAGCGAGCAGCCGACGGTGTAGTAGCCGTTGACGCCGCCCCACCGGAGCAGATCGTGCAGGTCGCCGACCGGCGCGCCGCCGAACATGGAGCGCACGTTGGCGACGAGCACACTGATAAAGAAGTACGTCCCTGCGAGCCAAAGGGCCTGCAGGACGAGGACCGCCAGGGTCGTCAGGCTCGCGTAGAGCTTCTGGTGCCCCGGGATACGGCCCAGGTGACGGGCGCTGAAGCGGGCGGCGGCCACGACGGTGCGACCACCGGCCCGGGCCGCCCGGTAGCCCTCCCGCCCCGCCAAGTACCACATCCGCACCGCAATGAGGGTCGCGGTGACGGTGGCCGCCACGCTGCCGACGCCGAACCACGAGGTGAGGACGTCACTCACGACATCCCAGAACTGGGGAGCGCCGGGCAGGAGGCTGTCGTTGTCGGCGAGGGTCGTCACCTGGATCTCCACACATCGGTTCGGGGTCCGTCCGCAGACGGCCGGATCATCGGCTTCCGGTCGGCCGGCCGCAGCCCGGCTCGTTCACTGCGCGTCGGCGCGGCCCTCCGCCTCGGTACGGCAGCGGGGGACGGAACTCATCGGAACGCGCGGCGCGCGTGCCACGCGCCACCAGTGCCGAGCAGGACGGCGCCAGCGACCGCGAAGGCCGCCGTCACCGCCGCGGGCCAGTCTCCGTGACCAGCCCCGCGAGCGAACAGCCACCCCACCGCGGCACCGGCCCCGGCCAGACCGGCTATCTCGAAGACCGCTCCCGGCCGTCCCCCGTCCCCACCGCTCCAGCGCCGGATGATCACCGCGGGCAGCGAGACCGCCAGCGTGGCGAGCAGGGCGATGAACGGCCCCTGAACGTGCTCGGCCAGCGGGAGCGTGAACCCCAGCGTCTGCACCGCGGTGAGCGCCATGAGCAACCCCCCGATCACGGAGGTCTGCACGAGCGACAGGTACTGCTGGTGACTCTGAAGGCGCTGCGTGGCCGACTCGGTCGCGATGCGGGCCGCTTCCTTGACGCGCTCGCGCTCGACACCGAAGGTGAAGGCGTCCTCCTCCAGGACGTCCGCCAGGCGCGTCGCGCACTGCACGTCCGCGAACAGGGGACGGGGACTCGGGTCGGTGGGAGTGCTCAACGCGGCCGTCATCGCGGCGGAATGGACCCCGATCGTACGGCCCATAGTGCGCAGCTTCAGCTCCTTGTCGGCGGCCATCCCGTCCTCAAGCAGCAACCGGTGTGCCCGCTCCGCCAGTTCCTCCCAGCGGGCCAGCTCCCGCCGTGCGGCACGCCTGTGGTAGCCGCTCATCGAGAGCAGCCGGTGACAGTCCAGGAGCAGGAGCTGCCCGTCCTCCCGCAATACGGTCCTACGCCGTGTCAAGCCCGGGTCCGCGGCTTGACGGATCCGGTACTGGTCCCGGACGGCGGCGGCGTGCAACAGGTATCTGGTGACCGGCGCCATCGGGCTGCGGACGTCGAACCACGACCACGTGTCCAGCGAGGCCTCGTCGGCATCGGTGGCCCTCGTGGTGGCGACGAACGTCCGATCCGCGTGGTCCTCCCCGGCCCCTCGGGACACCACCTCCCGTATGGACAGTTCGGCCGGCAACGACAACCGTTCGGAGATCCGGTCGGTCCTGTCCGCCACGGCACCCGGCACGATCCCGGCGAGTCGGCCGACCACGACATCGGGGTCGAGGGCCGCGCCGGGACTCGCATCGGCGAGGGCTCGGAAGATGCGGACGCTGCCGATCAGCGGGTTCACAGGCCCTTGCGCCGGTGGCGTGTAGGCGCCGTCCCATGCCCGCTCCAGGTCGGCCCAGATCGTTGCCGTCTCCGCCATGCCGTGCGAGGCGCCGGTGTCCGGCGGCGCGAGCATCACGACGAGGCCCGCGATCCCGCCGAGCACGTACACCCTGGCCTCGAACACGCCGGGCCCACTGCCCCGCCGACTGCGTACGGGGCGGAAGCTCGAGCACGCGTCAATCGTGTGGGGCAGGACCATATCACCAGTCGACGGAACCGGTCGGTCCATCCCGATCCGCCCGCACGCGGACCAGAGAGCGTCCAGCACGGTCCGGCCCGGGCCGGTGAGTTGCTGAACGTCCATGAAGTAGTGGAGTTGCAGAGCCTCCCGCGCGAAGCGGACCTCAGTGCTCATCCGCGTCGTCCTGCGAACTCCCGCCCCCGTCGGCGTCCTCCAGCGTCCGGATCAGCACCCCGTGGGCTTCGAGGAGCTGCGGCGGCATGGGCTCGTTCTCCCCCTCGGCCATTGACCGGGGAGCCCGCCAGACGTCGACGAGGTCGGAGAGCCGCCCGGTCGCACGCCTGAGCGCCGTCGGGTCGCCCGCTTCGGCACCGGCTTGGAGGGCCGCCAGGCACTCCCCCACCCGGGACCACCCAAGGGTGGAGAGCCGCCACGTCGGCGCCTCGGACAACAGATCAACGGCCTGCCGACGGACCGCCCGCATGTCGTACGACATGCACCCCCCTCACCCATGAGCTCCTGATCGCCCCACAGGATAGGGCACCAACGGGCGGGCAGGCGCGGTGTACTGACGAACACTAAGATTTGCTCACTCTCCCCGAGACAGGGGCGAGAAATCGGAGACGCTCACGATGGACGTCTGGCCACGCCGACACCGGTTCTCCGTGGAACGGGGGTGGGTGCTGTTCAACAGGTACGCGGTGAACGCCGACGAGGCGCTCTTCGAGGAAGCCGTCGCGCTCTGCTCCAGCGGGCTGAGCAGATGGCGAGCCTCGCCAGATCCGGCGGGCAGCCTGGAGGTCGGCGTCCAATGGCTCCGGCTCGTCGGCAGACTCCGGCAATTACGGTACGAATTGCGGGGCCGTCTCGATGATCTCAGAAGGGCGCACGACGCCTTGGAGGAGGCTCTCGGACTGACGGTCTCCACTCAGCCGAGGAGCCGCGCTGACGTGCAGTACCACCTCGCGCAGGTTCTCCTCCACGAGTTCGACGCGTCGCTGACGTCCGACCTCACCGTGCCCGAGCGGCTGGCGCGCGAGTCGTTGGCCGTCCAGGTGCCGAGCGACCAGGACTACGGTCTCCATCTGCACCTCCATGCCGATGTACGGCGCCGACAGGGCCTCCAGACGGAGGATTCTGCGATCCTTCGGGATGCGGTGCGCCTCCTCCAGGACGCGGCGAAAGCGACGGCGACGCTTCCCTCGTTCCACTGGCAGGCTCTGAACACCCTCGCCGTGGCGCGAATGCAGCTGTATCTCGCCACCGGCGACCAGGACGAGTTGCCGTCCGCCGTCGCCGACGCCAAGCGGGCGATCACATCGGCCTCCACCCAGACGCTGTCCACCGACAACAGGGTGCGACTGTCCTCCACACTCGGCGATATCGAACGGCTCCAGTACGAGGCGACCGGTGACCCCGCACTCCTGCGCCAAGCGCTGCTCCACACGCGCGAGGCCGCGGAGGCCGCCTCCCCCGACACGGCCGCGTGGAGCACGGCCTTGTCCAACCACGCCAACGTCGTGAGCCTCTCGGATCGCCCGCAGGACCTCCGTGCGGCAGAGCAGATCCTTCGGCAGGCCATCGCAAGGAGCCGTCTCCCCGGGCTCCGCGCCCTCCTGTCGCACAACTGTGGTGTCGTCATGAGTCGCACCGCGGAGCTGACCGGGGACGGAGTGCTGATGGCGGAGGCCATCGGCCACCTGGAAGACGCGATCAGGGTGGCCGATCCCAGCGACCTCCATCAGGTCTCCTTCCAGCGGAACCTGGCCCACGCGTTGGTGAGGCTCTGGGGCATCACGTCCGATCCGGGGGCCCTCGACCGCGCGATCGACATCGTCGCCCACGCCCTCGTGGAGACTTCGCGAAGCGCCGTGCACCGTCACACGCTTCACAACCTGCAGGCCTCCCTCCTGATGGCACGGTTTCGTGACGGCCGAGATACGGACGACCTGGCCGCCGCATGCAGGGCCGCGCGCAGGGGGCTCGCGCTCGTTCCCTCCGACCACGTGACACGCCCCGCGCACCACACGCAGTACGGCGAGGCACTTTTGGCCTGGTCCGTTCACGGGAATCAGCCGGAGGCAGCGGCGGAGGCCTACCACCACTTGCGGAAAGGACTCAACGGAGGCGAGGACTCGCCCGACTGGGTGAAACGGGCGATCTTCCTCGCCGACGCGCTGGTCTCCAGCTCATCCGACTCCTCTCGTAGGGCCCGCAGGGTGCGCAAGGCAATGCGAGCCGAAGCACTGGCGCTCTATCAGCGTGCCGCCACGCACCGCTTCGGTTCACCGGCCGGACGCTGGGCGGCGTCCCTCGCCTGGGCTCATCTGATGGCCGAGGGGCAGGACGTGGACGGCGCCCTCGAAGGTCTGAGTGCGGCGATCGAGGTACTGCCGCAGCTCGCCTGGCCGGGCCTGTCCAGAGAGGACCGGCTGCGCCCGCTGGGCGGCAAGTCCGAGGCCGTCTGCGACGCGGCAGCGTTGGCCATCCTGCTGGGGAAGCCCCAACGCGCGGTGGAGCTCCTCGAACAAGGCCGGGCGCAACTCCTGTCGCACGCCCTCAACATGAACGCGGACCTCGAGGACGTCCGCGTGCTCGATCCCACGCTCGCCGAGAACCTGGAGGCCGTCCGCCGCCAGCTGACCGACAACGGCCCGTTCACCTCCGACCGGCATCTCACCGCGGAGGACGCCTTCGCCCACGACGGCCGGAGGCGTGAGCTCCACCTGCGCTGGACGGACCTGGTCGAACGGGCCCGCCGACTTCCGGGAATGGCCGGGTTCCTACGCCCGCCGTCGTTCGACGAGCTGGTTCACGCAGGCGATCACGGACCTGTCGTCCTCTTCAACATCAGCGGCGTGCGCTGTGACGCGCTCGTCCTGACGCAGGGGACCGTCGTCGTGGTGCCCCTTCCCGCGTTCGACCGTGAGAAGGCCGAGGCCCGGGCCGAGGCGCTGGCCGCGCTGTTGGAGGCGGCGGACTCCCCTATCGGCGGCGGCGTCGAGGAACTGCGGGAGTACCTGGTCGATCTCCTGGGATGGCTCTGGCAGAGCCTGATCCGGCCGGTGATGGACCGCCTCGGGAGCAGCGGGTCGCATGACGGCCGCTCTCGTCCGCCGATGCGCCAGTGGCTCTGTCCGACGGACGTCCTCAACCGCCTGCCCCTCCACGCCGCCGGCCTGCTCCCCGAGGATCCGTTCGACGGCGAGTCCGCTCCCCCCGACCTGCTCGTGGACCGCGCCATCTGTTCCTACGTCCCGACCCTCCGTTCCCTGTTGTCCGCACGAGAGGGCGGCCCGAACCGGCCCGCTCGCGCTCCACGTCTGCTGGCAATCAGCGTCGGCGGACTGGAAAACGGCACGGCCGGGCTGAGGCCCCTCACACACGTCTCCAGCGAGATCGACGCGGTCGTCGCGCGGTTCCCGGGTGCCACGCCGTTGAGAGAGCAGGAAGCGACCCGGGAGGCGGTGCGGCATGGAGTTCACCCAGCCAGCCGAGCGCGAGCGCACCTCCGGCGACCAGGGCCCCGAATTCCTTCCGGCTCAACCGGAAATGGAGACAGACGTCGGCAGAGCGCACTCGGCCCAGATGATCTTGCCCTCTGTCGTGAAGCGGGTGCCCCAGCGGTGGGCGAGTTGGGCGACGATGAACAGGCCGCGGCCGCCCTCGTCGGTGGTACGGGCATGGCGGAGGCGAGGTGCGGTGCTGTCGGTGTCGAAAACCTCGCAGATCAGGGCAGAGTGCCGGATCAGGCGCAGGCGAATCGGGCCGGGGGCATAACGGATGGCGTTGGTGACCAGCTCACTGACGATCAGCTCCAGTGCCAACTCGAGTTCGCCCAGGTCCCACTGGGCGAGTTGAGTGGTGGCGAGGGAGCGGGCGTCGGAAACGGCCGAGGGATCGGGAGACAGGTCCCAGGCGGCGACATGACTGGGCCTCAGGACCCTGGTGCGTGCTAGGAGCAGGGCGACGTCGTCGATGGGCGGTCCGGGCGGCAGGCTGTCGATCACCGTGGCGCACAGCTCGTCCAGCGGAAGATCGGTCCGGGCGAGGGTACGGCCCAGGCGGCCGAGATCGATGTCGCGGTCGAAGGTCTCGATGAGGCCGTCGGTGTACAGGGCGATGATGCTGCCCTCGGGGAGTTCCACCTCGGCGCACTCGAACGGTAGCGACCCGAGGCCGAGCGGCGGGCCGGCAGGCAGTTCGTAGAAGGTGACGGTGCCGTCCGGGGTGACCAGGGCGGGCGGGGGGTGCCCGGCTCGGGCCATCGCGCACCGCCCGGTGACCGGATCGTATACGGCGTACAAACAGGTGGCGCCCAGGACGGCTGTGGCGGCGGCCTCGTCCTCGGGCTCTTCCTCGATCAGGCGGATGACCAGGTCGTCGAGGTGGGCGAGCAACTCGTCGGGTTGCAGGTCCATGTCCGCGAGCGTGTGCACGGCGGTACGCATCCGGCCCATGGTGGCGGCTGCGGTGATGCCGTGGCCGGCGACGTCGCCGACGACGAGCGCCACGCGGGCACCGGAGAGCGGGATGACGTCGAACCAGTCGCCGCCCACGCCGCCCGCGCCACCCGGGATGCTGGTGGGAACGTAGCGGGAGGCCACCTCCAGGGCGGGGCCGCTGCTGAGGGCGTGCGGGAGCAGGCTGTGTTGGAGGGTGAGGGACGCGGTGTGCTCGCGGGTGTAGCGGCGGGCGTTGTCGACGCATACGGCCGCGCGGGTGGCGAGCTCTTCGGCGAGCAGGAGGTCGTCGGGCTCGAACGGGGCCGGGTTCAGCGATCGGACGAACGTGGCCAGGCCGAGTGTGACACCGCGCGCCCGCAGAGGTGCGACGATGAGCGAGTGGAGCCCGAACTCGCGGATCTTCGCCCCTCTGGCCGGGTGCTCGACACTCCATGCGTTCTCCTCGGCCGGGTCGAGGACCGGGACCAGCAGTGGCTCGCCCTGGACCAGGTACCGGCCACCCCGGAACGGCGGCAGCACGTTGATGGGCTCCCCGACGGCGGCGACCGCTTCGGGGCTTCCCTCACGGACCGACCGCAGCCCGGCCCGCCTCATCGCGGGCCTGATGGTGACCGACCCCGGAGCGGGCTCCTCCCCCCGGAGGACCGATTCGAGCAGGTCGACTGCGGCGAAGTCAGCGAGGCTCGGTACGGCAAGGTCGGCCAGCTCTTGGGCGGTGTGCACGATGTCCAGGGTGCTGCCGATGCGGGTGCCGGCTTCCTTGACCAAACCAAGGCGTTCCCGGGCCTTCCAACGGTCGGTGACGTCCACGGCCATGTAGCACACACCGAGCAGGTTGCCGTCGGCGTCGACCAGCCGGAAGAACGAGGTCGAGTACGCGTGCTCGCGCCGGGGTTCCGCAAGCGTCCATCCACGGTACTCGTAGTCGACAACCGGCTCACCCGTATCGAGCACCCTCCGCATCCGGGCTTCGAGCGCCTTGGTGTCCAGGCCGGGCAACGCGGTCTTCATTCGGTGCCCCAGCCGCTTGGCACGGGCGACGCCGCCCCAGCGCTCCAGGGTGTCGTTCATCCAGACGTACCGCAGGTCCGGGTCGAGCACCGCCATGCCGATCGGCGAGCGGGTGAGGAGACCTTCGAGGACCTGCCCGTTCACCGCCCACGACGGCGGCCGGGCGAGGTCGACCGCAGAGGCGAGGAAGCACTCGTGGGCGTCCAGACCGAAGGGCGGTGAGACGCGTAGTTCGACGTCGATCCGCCGCCCGTCGCGGTGCCGCAGTGCGACCAGACCGCCCCAGGTGCGGCCCGTACGGCATTGCGCGGCGGCCCGAGTCGTCCTCGAGACGTCCTCCGACGTCGCCAGCAGATCCACACCGGGCCGGCTGACCACGTCGGCTGGGCGGTAGCCGAGGAGTTCCTCGGCGGCCTGCGTCCAGCCGATGACCACACCGGTACCGTCGAGCACCGCCGTTGCGGCGCTCACCAGATCGGAATGACGCGCTGCCGCCGAGTCAAGGCCATTCGTGGGCGGTATGTCGTTCATCTCCGTGCACCACCTCTCCTCATCATCCCGCACCGTTCCGCCCAGTGCTGGACGTGCCATGAAGGGGGTGGCCGGGGTCAGTACGGTGCGTCCCGGTGGACCGCGAACGCGGCGGTGTCGTGGTCGGTGCCCACGTTGACCCAGCCGCTGTTCGCGGCCAGGTCGTAGACCCCGCAAGGGACGCCTTCCCCAACTCCCTGTCGGGGAAGGCACGGGCCAAGACCTGAACCGGTTGCCCCGCCGGCAGCCACTGCTGTCCGGCGTTCTTGTAGGCGCCGACCAGGTCCTTCTTCTTCGTGTCCACGCTGACCACCGGCTCTCCGGTGGCGATGTACCGCCTGGCCTGCTTGTTGATATAACTGAACTGCGCGTCCCGATCCGGGTGTTGGCGGCCCTCAATCGACTTGGCGTTGGCCCGCAGGCTGAAGCCCTCCCCCAAACTCGAGCTCGCCCACCGGAAGGTACGAGTTGCTGCCCTGCAAGCCCTTGACTACGCGGCATTGGGGTGCTTCATCGGTGCTGCCATGGCAGAGGTCCGGTCCCCTTCTCATGGCCCATGAGGTCATCTCCGGCAACCTTCCGCACGTTGGAGGAACCTCAACTCGACGACCATCACAGGGTCACTCGGGAAGGCACGCGCCCTCCACGTTCCCTCGGAAGCGATCCAAAGGTCTTGAGCATTGCTCGCTCGTTCGTAGCGGCTGGTGAGCCGAGGAATGACAACGACGTACCGATACACCGTGGCCGAGTTACGCGGGCAGCTGTGGCAGCCGATTCCGATCGGGGCCGTGATCGCACCAAGGCGACAGATTGGCCAGAAGGTCCACCATCCCTCGCCCCATTGGGTGATTTGTACAAAACGCAAGATCTTCACGCTGGTATTACTTTAATTTCAACTAAACTTTTACCTAGTGGATGATCTGGCGTCCGTGATAGAGATCAGGCGATCGACTCCTGGTGACGCCATAGGCCTCTTCTTCATTCAGCCGGACGCCGACGCCACTGCCGACCGGCCCACTTCCGTGACCTCGGCGAAGCCCGCGCCTTCCCCCAAGCCCAAGCCTGTAGCGGTCGGCGAGCAGGCCGAAGTGGGGCGTGATGTCGCAGAGGTCGAGGCCGAGCCCGTCGCCCGGGCGGGGCCCTGACGGCATCGGCGACAGATTCGGCTGGACCTGTCCGATGGCGCCAACGGCATGGACGAGCTGGTGGCCTTCTACGATTTCCCGGCCGAGCACTCCTCCTCGCCAGACCTCTCGCCAAGGGCCTCTGCCGCCCTGGGGAGAGGACCCGAAGCGCCGCCTCACCCTGCCCCGGATTCGGCGCGGGTTTCGCGACTTCGACGCAAGGGCCGCCCGTCCGGACCTTGGCCGTGCCGTCAGTGGGGGCGAGCTGAACAGCGCCGACAGCCCTGCGCCCTCAGCCCGCCCCCATCCGCACATCGCATGACGAACGATCTGTCGCCACCAGCAACCACCCGTCAGCGAAGCGCCGAGATCCGTCACCATGAAGTGCTGAAGTCAGTGTCTGTGGGGCGGGGCGGCCCCGACGGCTTCCGGATCGTACTGGGCGTCGGCGGTGAGCCCGCGCAGGAGAACCGGCGAAGGCTCTCACCCCGGCGGGATGTCCTCCCGCCTGACTTGGCAACGCTTCGCCCGCGTGCCGTCCCGACGGCACGCAGGTCCGGCGGACATGATCGGGACGACGTGCATCGCCCGATAACAAGCGAGAGGAGGAGGTTCCTGATGGCTGCTGCCGGATTGTCCTTCGACGTGGTGAGCATCGAGAAGCCCGATGACGTGAATGTGATCATCGGTCAGTCGCACTTCATCAAGACCGTGGAGGACCTGCACGAGGCAATGGCCGGGGTGGGCCCGCACCTGCGCTTCGGAATCGCCTTCTGCGAGGCGTCCGGCGCCTGCCTGGTCCGCCGGTCCGGCAACGACGGCGAGTTGGTGCCGCTCGCGGTACGCAACGCGCAGGCGATCGGGGCCGGCCACTCCTTCGTGATCCTGCTGCGCGGCGGCTACCCGGTCAACGTCCTCAACGCCGTCAAGCTCGTGCCCGAGCTGTGCGGCATCTTCTGCGCGACCGCCAACCCGGTCGATGTCCTGCTGGCCGTCACCGATCGGGGCCGCGGCGTGATCGGCGTGATCGACGGCGTACCACCGGTCGGAGTCGAGACCGACGAGGACGCCACGGACCGCCACAACCTGCTACGCCAGATCGGCTACAAGCTCTGAGCTTGACGTCCTGCCTCCTGCCCAGTCGTACGCCTTCGGCACCTGTACCTGGGCCCGCTGAGTGCCGCCAGGCTTCTGTCACGACATGGACGGATACTTCGGTGCTGGCAGAGCCTCTCGGCGACAGGTGGGATCTGGTCCACCCATCGCCGGGAAGCGGCTGTCGGGTGTCCCGATCTGCCGTTGGTACTGCGATGCCGGTGAACTTCTTCGTCCCGCCCCGCTGTCAGCGGTCGCTGAACCTGGGTTCTGGATCACTTTCCGGGCTCTGTCGCTGATTGAGGGGTTCCTCCTTGTTGATCAAGGTGACAGGAGGATGCGGCGTCGCAGGAGGTCGAAGTTGGCCCGGCCGTACATCTGTCTCTTCAGTAGTTTGATCCTGGTCACGTTGCCCTCGACAGCACCCGAGGTGAAGGTGGTGGTCAGGGCGGCGAGGACGGCCGCCCGGTCGCGTCGGATCCCGCCGGCCAGGGTGCGGAGTTCTCGTTGTCCGTCGAGGCGGACGTCGGCGAGCCAGACGTCGAGGGCCAGGTGCTCGCTGCGGCGCTCGCGCACCATGGTGGCCAGGCGCCGGGCGTACTCGGTGATCGTGGCCAGCGCGGGGCTGCGCTCGCACAGCTCATCGAGGCACTTGCGTTCGGTGTCGTCGAGCCGGTCGGGTCGGCGCATGATCCAGTCCGTGACGCGGCGCACAGTCAAGTGAGGAAGCGGGGTCTCTGCCGGGATCGCTCCGTTGCGGTAGGGCCTCAGGTGCCGCTGGACGGTGTTGACGTCACCGCGGTAGCCCAGCTGCTGGATCTCCCGCGTGAGCGCGGCGGCGTTCGTGCAGCCCTCCATCCACCGGTGGTGCAGGTAACGCCGGTAGTCGTCGACCAGGCTGGGGCGGTGGGTCGCGGCGACGAGGAGTTGCTCGACGTCGGCGGCTCGGGCGAAGCGCAGGACGGTGCCACGGCTGAGGCGGAGTTCGCGGGCGATGGCACGAAGGCTGTCGCCGCGTTCGATGCGTTCGTGGATCTGCTGGTGGCGCTCACGGGTCCGGGCGACCAGGGGACGCGGCCTGCCGTGGATGTCCAGCTCGTTGAGGGTGGTGGCCCCGGAACGGGACACGTCATCGTGGTCGTCTCCGATGGTGAGGGGTTCGCGCAGGTCGGCGCGGTGGCGGCCGACGACGCGTTCGACTGCCTCGGCGAGGTTGTGCAGCAGGTGCCAGGCGTCGGCCACCTGTTGGGCTTGTGGCGCACCAGCACGGGCGCCGTCGCGGAAGGAGCCGGCACGGTCTCGGCAGATGATCCGTACCTCGGGGTGGTCGCGTAGCCAGGCGGCGAAGGTGTTGGCGGTGCGGTCCGTGAAGGCGTCGACCGGGCGGTGGGTGTCCATGTCGATGAGGATCGTCGCGTAGGTGCGACCGCGGCGCACGGCGAGCTCGTCCACACCCAGACGCGGGACGAGGCCCGATGATGGGAGGGGCAGTGCTCGGATGAGGCGGAGCAGTGTGTCCCTGCAGGTGGTCATGGCCAGGCGTCCCGAGAGCCGGGCTCAGGCCCGCCCTCCCAGGAACAGGGCGATGTCAGTGAGTTGAGCGGTGAGGGCGGTCGTGCGGCGAACGTTTCGGGACGTCAGATCCGGGATCTGCTCGGCGAACGTCCCCTGCCCGCACCGGTCGTTGCCGCACGCCAGACGCCGCGCTCTCAGCTCCAGGCGCACCCGCCTGCCGGCTACGGGGCGATCTGCCAGTCGCCGCTTGTAGTAGCAGTGCAACCGCGACGATCTGTGCTCGCATCCCGGACAGGCGGCCGACGCCGCCACGGACCGTACGGCAAGGCGAACCTCGCCCTCCCCGACAATCATCTCTTCGATCTCCACCCCGACACCCGGGAAGAGCAGGTCAGCGACCCGAACTCCATCAGCCACGCCCAGGTGATGCCCACCCATCTGCGGCCCAGCGCGAACCCCTCAATCAGCGACAGAGCCCGGAAAGTGATCCAGAACCACGTTCAAAGAGCGCGGACAGACGCGTCGGCCCCGTGCTCACGGGGATTGCTCATGGAAGGTGGTGCCTACCTGCTGGTGGTCAAGGGCAACCAGCCCGAACTGCACCGCCGGCTCCGGTCGTTGCCCTGGAAGGACGTCACCGCACGCCGCTACGACCGCGAGACCGGCCACGGCCGCAAGGAGACCCGCGCGACCAGAGCCCTCACCGTCACCGACCTCGGTCTGGACTTCCCCCACGCGGTCCAGGCCGCACGCATCCTGCACTACCGCACCGACCCAAAACCGGCGCGGTCAGCCGCCAGACCATCCCAGGCCTCGCTCCAGCGCCTTGGCCAACTCGCCAGGTCGCAATGAACCATCGAGAACCGGCTGCACTTCGTCCGCGACACCACCTTCGCCGAGGACGCTCCCCCAGCCTTCGGCCGGGAGGCACCCCCACGAAGATCCGTACCGGCCGTGGACCCGAGAACATGGCGACCCTGCGGAACCTGGCAATCAACACGCTGCGGCAGCACGGGCACCGCAACATCGCCGCCGGCCTCCGGCACGCCTCCTACGAACCCTTCAGCCGCCCGCTCGACCTCCTCGGCATCGCCTGACCAGCACACTCACAAAATCACCCGACTTTGCAACAGCCCTGGCCCGAGCAGGCAGGCCTCAGCTCTCATAAGCAGACGCCGCTGCCGCTCGTCGAGATGCGGAAACAACACCTCGAACTCAGAGCGAGTTGGTCCCTGATCTCCTCTGCGATCCCCGTACCAGATCAACGAGCCGCAGGCCGGGAAGCAACACGGTGATTCTCTTCGAGCCCTTAGGCGTCTACCGCGCCTCCGGGGGAAGCCGCTGAAAGCTGGTAACAGCAAGCGACTTCCCCCGACACGAGATCTCTGAACGCGTCAGCGGCTAGGCATCCGTCAAGCGAGACCAAAAGTCAGCGACTGGTTGTGGGACAGGGGCTCCCACAACCAAACCAGCCAGCAAGGTCTCCGGAAGGACCATTCGACGGTAGAAGGTCTTGGGCCGACCGGCCGTCGCCCGGTGTTCTTGCCGAATGACACCAGATGCCTTCGCTGCTTCGATAACTCGAGGCCAAGCAGGCGTGTTGGCGATCACACTAATCGTGCCACTGTCGTCAACGCAGAGCATGTTGGAGCGCGAGTAATGCCGGGCGATCTTCTCCACCACAGCAAGCACATCTTCATCGATCTCTCTCGTATCTACTTCACGCGCATCGATTCCAAGGCCGCAGTCCTGGAGTCGGTTCAGCATTGACGAGGCACCGAAGTCTTGCTCGACACGGCCTTGGCCGTCTGCCACTCGAAGTCCGACGAAGTCCACGGAGGTGGCACCGTCGATCCCGAGCCGGGTCGTATTTGGGTCGATCAACACCAGGTGCCACGTGACGCCCTGCGCAACGCACGACTCAAATCGGGTGTTTCGTAGGTCCGAACGCTCGAAGCGGGTGTTCACAAGAGAAGCGCCGTTAACCGTGATTCCCGACGTTTCGGCGTCCGCGAACGTGACGTTCTGAACCAATAGATCCTGTTCGGCGGTGCCGCGCAGCCGTAGAACTTCCGCTGCGAGCGTGCCAGCATTGCGACCTACCACTTCCGCGAAAGAATCATTGGGGTCAACAGCCTGCGCGAGTATCGAGAGAATGCTTTGGCCGCTGGCACCAGACTCAATGACTCCGCTGACTGCTGCCCTGGCGGCTTCCACCGGAAGGTTGGCACGGCGCAGGATTGAGGCAGTCTCATGACTTCCACGAACCAGAGCCTCCTCTATTGGCTTGGCCAGGAAGAACCCGAAGAACAGGTCATGCTCGAAGGCCACGGTGCCAGGCTTGGTTCCCAACTTGAGCATGGCGCGGCTGGGCGCGGCATCGATGAGATTCTGCTGGGCTTCGGTTGGCAATTCGTGCAGTTGAGCAAAGAGTGACACTAGATCATGGAGCGTGGCCCGGTTGAGTTCGCGGGTCTTCTGTCGCCACATCTCAATGGCGATCTCTTCGAGCAGTTCGACATACTGCTCACTGCTGAGGTACTGGCCATGCTGGCCAACCAGCTTGCTGCTGACCTCTCGCTGAACATAGGCGCCTACAAGCTGTGCAAGCAGAGGGCGTCCGGTGTCGATGGACTGGTTCTGCTCCATCAGCTCGCAGGTTCGAGCGAGAAACAGCGGCTTATCCAGCAGCTGGCCTTCCACTCCGGGGCTGCGACGAAGGCGCTGCACCCGGTCTCGCACTTCCGGCGAGAAGTGCTGAAGGTACCTGTCGGACTCCGTCGTGCCCCACGGCCGCATCTCAACCGGTACCAGTGACCAAAGCAGGGTGCCGAGCTCGGAACTGCTGTTGGTCCTGGCGAGGAACTCTTGCTCGTAGTAAACACTGCGAGCGGCAGCAATCACCGAACCGCGCCCATCCAACTCCTCGATGAAGCCCGCGAGGGAACCGAACGCCTCCTCGTAGGTTCCCTGTCCGCCAATCAGCTCGTCGAAGCCATCGACGATCAGGCGTAGCCGGCCGTGCCGAACCAGCCGAGCCACCGAGTGGTATGTCATCCTGGCACGCAGGTCCTGGAGTTCGGTGGCTAGGGCCTCATTGAGCCGTGCCAGTCCCCGACCCTGGGCACTGACGTTGAGGTACAGGTAGTCGGTTTCGCCTCGCAGGTAGCGAGCCGCAGCATTGTAGGTGAGCTCGTGGAGCATTCGCGACTTTCCGGCGCCCGCGTCGCCGGTGACAAACACGATTTTCGTCGGGTCATTTTCGGGCGTAGAAGCACGCTCCACAAGCGTAGCAGCATCCTCATCTGCACTACCCGAGAGGCGGGCCCGGCCTGCGACATATCGGTCGTTGTCGCGGCCACGACCGAGGACTGTGACCATGTTCTTGGCCAGGGCCCGCAAGTCGGCAAGCTCGGGTCCAGCAACGAAGGACGCGTAGTCCATGCGCTTGCCGCCGTGCTCCACAATCCACTGCCCACGGACGCGGTCCCAGTTGACCGAGGCGTCTCGTTCATCAAAGTCATGGAACCAACGGGCGATGAGTTCGCCGTTGCGGGCCGTGATGACTGGTTCCGTCCCCGGATCCACGAAAGTCAGAAGGTCCGCCCGCATCTCCTCGGCGAACGCGGCGGTTTCGTCGTTTACCATGTCGGCCATCCTGATGCGTGACAGATCGTAATGTTCGGGTGCAGCTTGAGCCATTCATCGTTGCAAGATCCACCAAGTGGGCGCTTCCGGATCCACATCATCGTGCGCGTCGACCGGTCGGCTGCGGCCAGCAACCCGGGCAGCACGTCGTCATCGTCACTGACGAGGATGGTCGGCTTTCCTTCCAGGCTGTAGCGCAGGGAGTCGGCGACCATAAGGCCGTCAACCATCTTCTGTGCAGCCCTGTTCGGTTCCGACGCGTCGGCCTCGTACGCGGCACGAAAGGTGCCTAGGATGCGGGTACCCAGTCTCCAGGCCGAGGAATCAGCCAACTCTGGCTCAACCCGCAGACCATCGCGCCGGGTACGGAAGGCAGCAAGGTGCACCAGCGCCCACTCCCAATGCCGGGTAGACCGCCCATTTCGGGCTATCCATCCACCGTAGAGGCGGAGTTGTAAGTCGGTGATGTGGGGCCAGTGCGCCTTCAGTGCTTCGCGCACTACCCGGTCGACGGCGTCCAAGCCGTTGTACATGTCCGTATCCGAGCGCGGCCCGGGGCATAAGTTGCTGAAGTCAACAATAGCAACTGCGGACGACTCCTTGTCAGGCTGCGGAACGGCGGCCACGGCACTGCTGGTCACGGTCCGGTTCCCCTCTGCACACACCTGTTGGGCGACCCATGACCTAAGTGACGGCCTGGATGCGTGGCAACCCTCGCGGCAGCCAAATAGCAGAATAGCGCCCGAACGTCTGGGCTGACGGCCTTTGAGAGGCGACGCAAGAGTCGACCGCGGGCGCGCCAGCGGTAGCCTCACCGCCGACTTCGGCGAGCAGCATGTCCGTACGACCAATTTCGACGACGGCACAGTACCGCTCCACAGCAACGGCGGCGTGGACGGCTCACCGCCCTGCGCGAGGGCCAGGAGGAACTGGGGCTCAACCTCGCCGCTGAGAACCCCGCGGCCATCGCCAGGCGGCGCCTGGTCGCCGTCATCCACGAACAGGCCGGCACCGAGTACCCCGTGCCGGTCTGCGGTTACGTCTTCGACGGCGGCGTCCTCACGCCCGAGCAGCAGGCCCGGATCCGACTCGATCCCACCGAGCACACCGAGTGGCGGTTCGAGAGCGCCCACGACTGGCGGCAGTTCATGGAACCCGCCCGCTACCAGTGGCTCCGGCAGGTGCTGCGCGCCCACCGCTCCGGCGTCCCCCTCTACCTGGAGCGCCCCACCCCGGCCGACGACGACTTCGAGGGCGTCCTGGTCTTCGTCACCGACCCCGCGGGCCGGCTGCTGATGCACCAGCGTGAAGACAAGCCTGGCATCGCCTGGCCGGCTACCGGACTCCGATCGGCGGCTGGCGCGAGGCCGACGAGAGCGCCCGGGAGAGCGCAGTGCGCGAGGTCCGCGAGGAGGGCCGTCATCGACATCACCGGCCTGCGGCCCCTCCCCGACCCCACCACGACCTCGGCCTCCCGCTCACCCGCGTCTTGTGCGCCGCCTGGGACGGCCCCGAGACGACCTGCGGCTCGGCGACGAGGGCCTTGCCGTGCGCATGGTCCCCCTCGACGAAGTGCTCGACCTGAAGGTCCCGCCCTACATGCAGCACCACCTGCCGATGCTCGCCAAGGCAGTCGGCCTGCCGTCCGGGCAGCGAACCGCGAGCTGACCAAGACCATCAATTAGGAACCCGGGGGGACTGCATGACCAGCCGCTACGGCAGCGTCGTCGATGTCTACGTGCTGCTCCGCAGGGCCGACGGCTGCGCGCTCCTCATGGAACGCGCCAACACCGGCTACGCTGACGGGCAACTCTGCCCACCGAGCGGACACCTCGAAGAAGGAGAGTCGGTGATCGCCGGCGCTATCCGCGAGGCCACCGAGGAAGTCGGCATCGAGCTCGGCGAGACGGTGCTCGGCTTCGCCCACGTCGTCCATCATCGCAGCCCCGAAGGGCAAGGACGCATTGGATTCTTCTTCCTCGCGGACAACTGGAACGGCGAGCCCCTCAACCGCGAGCCTCACAAGTGCGCGCAGCTTCTGTGGGCAGATCCCGCAAACCCCCCGGAGAATACGGTCCCTTACACGGCCGCTGCACTCGCGCAGATCGCCAAGAACCAGCCGTTCTCCCTCGACGGCTGGGACCGCTCATTGACTGCGCAGTGACACCTTCCACCACACCTGTTGCAGAAGGCGAGCAGAGAATGCAACCTCCTGAACTGGGCAAACCCAGCACACCATCGACAGAAAAGCCTACCGAGCCCCAGAGAAGCTGGTGGCCGCTCAACGAACTCCCGAGCAACACCGTGCCCTACACCGTCCATGCCCTCGGCGAGATCGCCTTCGGCAGCATCCTGTCCACCATCGACTGGCCGGCATGACCGCACCCCACCTGCCCCAGGACTCCGACCGGCTGCTGCGCGAGACGGCAGGACGCTACGAGCTGCTGGGCGTGCGCTCCCACGACCGCGCCGGGCAGCCGAGCGTCTGGGAGGTCGTAGACGCCGACGGGCGCCGCCTGTTCGCCAAGCGCCACAAGAACACGCGCATGCCCAAGCGGGAAATCGCCGCCTACCGGCTGCTCGTACCGACCCTCGGCGAAGGCCGGTCCCCGTCCCTTCTGGCCGCCGACACCTCCTCGCTGCTCGTCATAACCACCGCGCTGCCCGGCACCCCGGTCATCAGCACCGACCTCACCACCTCCGAGGAGCAGGCAGATCCCCTGCAAGTACGACGGACCCCGCTACTTCGCCCGCACCCACGTGGACAGCGAAGTCGATATCGGCCTGCTCGTCCACTGCGGCAGGACCACTGCGTCCATCTACCAGAACGCAGACATCACCGAGCTGCTGGGCAACACCCTCATCCAGGCCGCCGAGTCCTGCGCCACCACCCAGGAGATCGAGCGCGTGCGCCATGAGGAAGCCGACGCAGCACGACAACTCGGCAAGTTGGAAGCCGCCCGGCAGGCCGGACAGGCCTACCAGCGCGGATACCCCTGCCTGGCGGCTGGCCGCTCGACCTGGCCCGAAACCTTCCCACAGCCCGTCCTGGCCGATGTCCTCACCACCCCAACGCCAGCCTTCGCGGACACGATGCTCCCTCAGAGCGGCACTACGGGACCGCGAACGCGCCTTGGGATCGTGGTGCGCTGGCGCCGTCTTCGGTGCCGGCCCTCGAGGGCCGGCCCGGCGCATCAGGCGTGCGACCCTTCGCCGGCCGCACCGGTCGGCGTCGCCCTGCAGGACGGCGTGCACGCGCGGAGCTCCACAGGTGCCGCGCGAGGTCGCGTGGACCTCGGTGATCTTCTCGGTCAGCTCCGCGTCGCGGACCGCGCGGGAGCCGGGGGTGGCGGTTCGGCGGGCGTAGAAGGCGGCTCGGGAGACCTTGAGCAGTTCACACGCCCGTTTGACGTTGTGGCCTGCCTGCTGCTCCGCCTCGATGAACGGGTGCACTGTCACCGGGTCTCCGTCGCGAAGAAAGCCGTCGCACGCTTGAGGATGTCCACGTCCTCGCGCAAGCGGCGGTTCTCCCGCCGCAGCCTGGCCAGTTCCCTGCGTGTTCTTCGACTTCTTCGCCCAACCCGCGCCCGAGCTGGAGCAACAGGCCGCCGACGCGCTGGGCCCGGACCGGCTGGACGAGCCGACCCTGGCCGCCGCACGCGAGTACGGGCTGCTGCTCCGGGCCTACGAGCACCTGTTCTGGGACACCCTGGGCGTCATCGACGCCTGAGGCCGAACCGTCCCGGGACCGAGAGGACTCAGGCCTGCCAGTGCGGCTTCCCGCTGACCATCCGGCAGTAGATCACCCGGCCACCGGCCTCGTGGGTGCTCTTGCCCAGGTCCGCGTTGCGGCAGAACTGCCCGGCCTCGTAGCAGTTGCCCGCGTTCGAGCGGATCTCGCACCCGGTGCCGGCGCCGGCCGCCGCGGGGGGTTCCGGGTCGGTCGGCGGCTGAGCGGTGGTCACCTTCGGCTGCGGCGCCTTGGTGACGGGCGGATGCGGCTGGGCGCCGGGCTGGGCCGGAGTCGCGACGGGCGGGGGCGTGGCCGCCGGCTCGGCCGGCGCAGTGCCGACCGGGGCCGGGGCCGGTGCGGCGGACGTCGCGGGCGGGGTGGGCGCCGCGGTCGTGCCGGCGGCAGCCGTGGTGACGGCGACGGTCGGCGTGGCCGAGGCGGTGGCACCGCCATCGGCCGCCGACGGGTCGCAACCGGTCAGCGCCAGGCCGACGGCGAGGACGAGTCCGGCGAATCCGGCCAGGCCGGCCCGGCGCCGACCGGGTATCCGTGAAGGCATGGGAGGAGAACGCTCCGTTCCGTTTGGATGAGTCGTGCGATTCAAGCAGGAACCGCACACGCACCGTCCACGGAATCCCCACTCGTTGGCAGATCGAGACCTTCCGGCCACCGAACGTCGCCGCCCCGCATTCACCGGCCGCCCTCACCACCCGGTCCTCGGCGCCCACGACCTGACCCTGGCCACCCGGCCGACCCCTGCCGGCCACCACCGGCCGACCCCGCCGACCCGCCGTCAGCGCAGCCCCGCCGTCCGGCCCTCGAACACCTCGGGGCGGGCGGTCTCCAGCGCCGTGGAGACCGCGCCGAGGATCACCGCCTCCTCCCCCAGGAGGCTCGGTGCGAGCGTCGGACGCATCGGGGCGAGCCGGTGCAGGGCCTGCTCCAGCGGCTCCAGGAGCAGGTCCGCGCTGCTGCCGATCCCGCCGCCCAGCACCACCAGGTCCGGATCCAGGACGGCCGACAGCACGGCCACCGCGTAGGCGAGCCGCTCGGCCTCCCACTCCACCGCCCGGACCGCCGCGGCCTCCCCGGCCCGGGCCCGCTCGAACACCTGCTTCGCCGTCAACTGCCGTGCCGCGGACTCCTCGTCCAACCCGAAGTGCCGGGCGGCACGCACCACGGCGTCCGCGGCCGCCTCCTGCTCGATGGTCGCGGCCGGTTCGCCGGCCCGCCCGGGCAGCGGGACCAGACCGATCTCGCCCAGCGCGCCGTGCGCACCGAGCAGCAGCTCGCCGTCCTTCACCACGCCCAGGCCGAGCCCGGTGCCGACCAGCAGGTAGGCGAACATCCGACTGCCCCGCCCCGCACCCAGGGTGTACTCGCCGAGCGCCGCCAGGTTGGCGTCGTTGGCCACCGAAACGGCCGTCCCCAAGCCCTCCCCGATCCGGTCGAACAGCCCCGGCTTGCCCCAGCCGGGCAGGCTGCTGGCGTAGCGCACCCCGCGCCGCTGCTCGTCCCACACCCCGGGGGTGCCGATCACCGCGTGCACGATGTCTTCAGCAGTCAGACCCGCCTCGGCGGTCGCCTCGTGCGCGGCGGCGACCACGGCGTCCGCGACGGCGTTCGCCGAGCGGCCCCGGTTGGCCACGTTCCGGCGGGCGACCACCGTCCCGGCCAGGTCCGCCACCGCCACCCGCAGCCGGGCCCGGCCGATGTCCACGCCGAGCACGTGCCCGGCCGTCGGGTCGACCTCGTACAGCACGGCGGTGCGGCCGCGCTCGGGGGCCAGCCGCCCGGCCTCACGGACCAGGCCGGCCCGCTCCAGCTCGGCCAGCGCGGCCGAGACGGTCGGCTTGGACAGGCCGGTGTCCCGGGCCAGCTGAGCGCGCGAGGAGCCACCGCCGGTGCGCAGCAGCTCCAGTAGCAGCCACTCGTTGTTGCTGCGCAGCCGCTGCCGGTTCCACGGCACCCCGGGGGCCCCGGCCGCCGGGCGACTGGTCGGCTGGTGGGGGCTCATCGGGTTCCTCCGGTCTGGATCTTCGGGCGCGGGCCGGGGCCGGTACGGCCGGGTGGGCCCGGCCCGGCCTGCGGCGTCCGGGGCCGGGCGCCGCCGCCCAAGTATGACCGGTGATCATCCGGCGTCCGCCTGCCGTATCCGTACGGCCCCGCAGGCGACCCCGTGGACGTCACGGGGAACGCCGCGCGGAGCCGGCCGCACCTCCGTTACAACACTGTCTCCGGCCAGTCAACGTTTCACCCGGGTGTGGGCGTGCCGCGCCCGGGCGCGTGATCATGGGCGTATGCACTTCCGGCACGGCAACCGAGCGAAGGACCCGCGGCCCGCGGCACCGGACTCCCGGTCCCTGGCGGCCACCGCGGCGGCCCTCGCCGCACGGCTCGGCGCGATCACCGGCGGTGACGGCGACGACGACCCGGAGCGGCTCCGCGAGGTCCTCGCCACCGCCCCGATCGGCATCGCGCTGCTCGACGAGCGGCTGCGCTGGCAGTACCTGAACGCGGCCTTCACCGCCGCCACCGGGCTACGCCGCGCGGATCTGCTCGGCCGGGCCGCCGGGACCACGGCCTTCGCCGGGGCCGTCGGCATCCTGCGCCGGGTCCTCGCCGACGGGCTCGCCCGCGAGCACGCCACCGGCGGCCCGGACGGCGCGGGCGCCCCCGTACCGCCCGGTCTGCGGGTGCGCTACCGGACACTGCGGCGCTCCGGGCGGACCACCGGGGTGATCGTCGTCGTGCTGGACGACCCCGACCCGGCCCGCGATCAGCTGCGCGAGCTGGAACAGGCCCGGGCCCGGCTCGCCCTGCTGGACGCCGCCGCCGAGCGGGTCGGCACCACCCTCGACATCGGCACCACCGGCGGCGAGCTCGCCGCCTTCGTCGTGCCCCGGCTCGCCGAGCTCGCCACCGTGGACGTGCTGCCGCCGGAAGCCGAACCCGCCCGGTCCGGCAACGGCGCGCCCCAGCGGCTGCACCGCGCCGGCGCCCGGTCCGCGCCCTCGCTGACCGCCGCCCTCGCCGCGCTGCCCCGGCCCGGCGAATCGATCCGCCACCGGGAGGGCTCGGCCGCCGCCCGCAGCCTGGCCGGCGGCATCGCCGTGCTCACCGAGCCCGGGCCCGAGGACGCCTGCCCGACCGGGACGACCTCACTGCTGGTCCTGCCGCTGGCCGCCCGGGGCCGCCTGATCGGGCTGCTGACCCTCGGCCGCACCGCCGCCACCCCGGCCTTCACCCCGGACGAGGCCGCCCTGCTCGGCGACCTCGCCGCCCGCGCTGCCACCACCCTCGACAACGCCCGCCGCTTCGCCCGTTCCCAGGGCATCGCCCTGGAACTCCAGCGGGCCCTGCTCAGCGAGCCCGGCAACCCGCACCAGAATCTCTCCCTCGCCTCCCGCTACCTGCCCTCCGGGAGCACCTCGGTGGTCGGCGGCGACTGGTTCGAGAGCGTCCGGCTGCCGTTCGGGCGCACCCTGCTGGCGATGGGCGACGTCATGGGGCACGGGGTCGAGGCCGCCGTCGACATGAGCCACTACCGCTCCGCGCTGCGCGACCTCGCCGGGATGGACCTGCCCCCGCACCGGATCCTGCGTCAGCTCGACAGCATCATCTCGGCCGACGACTCCGCCCGCCCGGCGACCTGCCTGCTGGCCCTCGCCGACCCGGGCCGCGGCCGCTGGACCCTCTCCAGCGCGGGCCACCTGCCGCCCGCCCTGATCGCCTCCGGCCGCCCGACCGAGCTGCTGCGCGTCCCCACCGGCCCGCCACTCGGCACCGGCCTCGGCGGCTACGAGCCGACCACCCACCCGCTCCTGTCGGGCGAGACCCTGCTGCTCTACACGGACGGCCTGGTCGAACGTCGGGGCGAGGACATCGACGTCTCCCTGGAGCGGCTCGCGGCCCTGAGCCTGCCTGCCACCGGCGACCTCGACGACCTGCTCGACGCCGTCCTCCACTCCCTCGTACCGCCCCCGGCCCCGGCCGCCGAGGACGACATCGCGCTCCTGGTCGCCCGGCCCCGGCAGCGCTGACGGGGGCCCGGCGCACCCGCGTACGGCACGTTCCGGAACCGGTGGCAGCTGCCCGGGTCCTCGTGCCCGCCCTGGCGGCTCCCGCTGAACTCACCCCTTGGGCTCACACCTTCGCCAGCGCCCGCTGCACGTCCGCCCAGATGTCCTGCGGGTGCTCGATGCCCACCGACACCCGCACCGTCCCCGGGCCGATGCCCGCCGCCGCCAACTCCTCGTCCGACAGCTGCCGGTGGGAGGTACTGGCCGGGTGCAGCACCAGGGTGTGCACGTCGCCCAGGGACGGGGCCAGCGAAGCGAGCCGGACGGACTCGGTGAACGTTCCGGCCGCCTCGCGGCCGCCGGCCAGGTCGAAGGCCAGGACGCCGCCGTGCCCGTCGGGGAGCAGGCGGCGGGCGAGGTCGTGGTCGGGGTGGGTGGGCAGGCCCGGGTAGTGGACGGCGGTGACCGCGGGGTGGGCGACGAGCCGGCCGGCCAGGTCGAGCGCGGTCTCGCACTGGCGACGGACCCTCAGTGCGAGGGTCTGCATGCCGCGCAGGGTCAGCCAGGCGGCGAACGGGTCGGCGGAGGCGCCGAGTTCGAGCGAGCGCTGCCAGACGCGGTGGTGCAGCTCCGGTTCGGCGAAGACGGCGATCCCGCCGAGGACGTCCGAGTGGCCGCCGAGGTACTTGGTCACGGAGTGGATCACGATGTCCGCGCCGTGCTCGATCGGGCGGCACAGCAGCGGGGTCGCGAAGGTGTTGTCCACCACGCTCACCACCCCGGCCCGCTTGGCGACGGCGATCAGCCCGGGCAGGTCGGTGACCCGGGTGGTGGGGTTGGAGACGGTTTCCAGGAGCAGCACCCGGGTGCCCGGCCGCAGCGCGGCCGCCACCCCGGCGGGGTCGTCACCGCTGACGTACGTGACCTCGACGCCCCAGCGCTCGGTGAGGTCGGTCAGCGCGCCGATGGTGCCGCCGTACAGGCTGCGCTGGGCGATCACGTGGTCGCCGGCGCGCAGCAGTGCGAGCAGCGCGGTGTTGATCGCGCCCATGCCGGAGGCGGTGGCGAGGGCGCCGGTTCCGCCCTCCAGTCCGGCGACGGCCTGCTCCAGCGAGCGGACGGTGGGGTTGCCGAAGCGGTTGTAGAAGAAGGCGCCGTCCGGTCCGCCGTGGGCCCCGGCGAGCGCGTCGCCGGTGTCGAAGGCGAACAGGTGGCCCTGGTGCAGCGGCACGCCCAGCGGACGGCTGCCGGTGACCTCGGCGAGCGGCGGGTGGACGACCCGGCTCTCGGCGCGCAGCTCGTCGTTCGTACGGGGGGTCGCGTGCGGGGCCCCATCGGGGTGGAAGTCGTTCATGGCACTCATCCTCGGGCGGCCCCGGCACCCCGACCAGGGCCAATCGCCGTCAAGTGGCCCGCCCCGGGCGGTCGTTCCGGCTCCACCGCCCGGAAGGCGGCGGCGAACGCCCGGGTCGCGGCCGTGCCCGGCCGACCCCGGCGGCCTACGGCTGCGAACGGCTACTTGCGACGGCTGAAGATCCGCTTGACGGCGTAGATGATCCCGACGATCAGCAGCACGACGAACAGGATGATCAGGATGATCATGACCAGCAGGAACTTGCCCAGCTTGGCGAAGAAGCCCGTTTTCTTCTTCTCGTCCTTGGCCAGGTGCGCGGCGTCGGCGGCGGACGCGGCGCGCGCCTCGGTGCGGACCTCCCGGTCGGCATTCGCGGCAGCCGCGCCCGTGCCCGGCGTGCCCGGGTTCGCGGCGGCGGCCGCGACGGTTCGGGGTGCGGCCACCGCCGCCGCCCCCGATGCCACGGCGGTGAGGCCGACGGCGGCCAGCAGGGCCACCAGGGCGCCGGCTATCGAGCGTGCGATCCGATCAGTCATCGTGCTCCCTCTGCACTGGTGCGGAGCAGCGCGGACCAACCGATCTGACCAATTTCTCATGGTCTGACCAGCTGGTTTTCTCATTCGCGCCTAGTATGCTCCACTGAAGTTCTACAGCGGTGTAAAAGTTTAGCGCGGGCCCTGCCCGGATCGGCCCCGGCCCCGGGCCACGCGAGCCCACCGCTTCGCCGGGGGCTCGCGTGGCAACTGTGGAGGATGACGACGTGTCTGGCCGCAAGGGTTCCCCCGAAGCCGAGAATTCGCCGCACCGGGCGGGCGGGCGCCGGGCCGCCGACCGGAGAAGCGGCAGGAACCCGGACCCTACGGACATAGCGGACGGCCGCGCGGCAAGCCGGGCCAAGAGGAAGCCCAAGCGCAGCACCAAGGAGAAGGTGCTCTGGGCGACCGCCGGCTGCACCGCCCTCGCCGTCCTCGGCGGCGGTGCCCTCTACTACCGGCTGAACAGCAACATCAGCACCTTCGACGGCGACGCCCTCAGCAAGGACCGGCCGGAGGCCTCGGCGCCGGACGCCCAGGGCCGCACCCCGGTCAACGTGCTGCTGATCGGCTCGGACAGCCGCGGCAACGGCAACAGCGACCTGGGCGGCGGCGGGGACGGCGGAGCCCGCTCGGACACCGCGATCCTGCTGCACGTCTACGCCGACCACAAGCACGCCGTCGGCATCTCCATCCCCCGCGACTCCCTGGTCACCCTCCCGCCGTGCAAGCTCCCCAACGGCAAGTGGACCAAGGAGCAGACCAATGCGATGTTCAACAGCGCCTTCTCGGTCGGCGACAGCGACCAGGGCAACCCGGCCTGCACCCAGAACGCCGTCGAGAAGCTGACCAACCTCCGCGTCGACCACACCATAGTGGTGGACTTCAACGGCTTCGCCTCGATGACCACGGCGGTCGGCGGCGTCGAGGTCTGCCTGCCGACCGACATCCACGAGGGGGACCTCAACCCCAACCTCGGCCACAAGGGGAAGCTGCTCTTCGCCAAGGGCAAGCAGAAGGTCGAGGGCCAGTCCGCACTGGACTACGTCCGGGTCCGGCACGGCATCGGCGACGGCTCCGACATCGGCCGCACCAAGCGCCAGCAGGCCTTCCTCTCCTCCCTCATCAAGGAGGTCAAGTCCCGCGGCATGGACCCGACCACGCTGCTGCCGCTCGCCGACGCGGCCACCCGGTCGCTGACCGTCGACCCCGGCCTCGGCTCGGCCGCCAAGCTGCTGTCCTTCGCCATGTCGCTCAAGGACGTGGACCTGCACGACATCAAGTTCCTGACCGTGCCCTGGCGTTACGAGGGCCCGCGGGTCGCCCTGGTGCACCCCGACGTGGACCAGCTGTGGGCAGCGCTCAAGGCCGACCGCACCATCGACGGCCAGGACGCAAGCGCGCCGGCCACCGCCGACCCGGCCGCCCCCACCACCACGCCCGCCGCCACTCCGCCGGCCACGGCCGTGCCCGACCCGACGCCCGCCTCCGCCGCCAAGGCCGCCGACGTGAAGGTCTCCGTGCTCAACGGCACCGGTGAGACCGGGCTCGGCGGCCGGGCCGCGGAGACCGTCAAGGGCGCCGGCTACACCGTCGCCGGCGTCGGCAACGCGGCCGGCAAGCCGCGCGGCACCACCGTCGTCGAGTACGGCACCGGCGAGCGCACCGCCGCCGAGGCGGTCGCCAGGCTCTTCCCCGGTGCGACCGTGCAGCCCGGCGGCCGGGGCGTCAGCGTCGTCCTCGGCCACGACTTCGCCGCCGCCAACCCGGCGAGCGCCACCGCGCCGGCGACCGGCGGTACCGCCACCGCCCCGGCCCCGCTGCCCCCCAGCGTCAGCGGCGCCGCCCGATCGGCCGACGACGACCCCTGCGCCAACCTCTCGTACGGCTGACCCGGACCCCGCCCGCACGACGGCGGGGCGCCTGCGGACCGTGGCTCCGGGGGCGCCCCGCCGCGGTGCGGGCGAGCGGTGTCAGCGCCTCGTCCCGCAGGACGGGCAGAACGCGGCACCGTCCGGGACGTCCTTGTGGCAGCTCGTGCACTGGACGGGCTGCGCCAGCCGGAAGCCGCAGCCCGGACAGAACGGCGTGCCGTGGGTCTCGGTGTGGCACTGCGGGCAGACCAGCTGTCGCGGCGCGTTGACGTCGAACTCGGCGCCGGACTGCTGACCGGACTTGTACGCACGCTCGGTGACCGTGTCGTTGAGGCCGCGGTGCTGGGCCGCCACCGCCTCGGCCGCGGTGTCCGGGGCGCAGTTGTGGCAGAGGCCCTGGGCCGGGTTGAAGCACTGGCCGCAGACGTAGTGGGTGCACCGGGCGCAGCGGTTGAAGTGCGTCTGGGCGTTGGCGATCGCGCGCTGGAACGCGGCGTCCCGCGAGGTGCCCCAGGTCTGGCCCGCCAGTCCGTCGGCGGCGTTGCTGATGGTGTTGGCGTTGCCGCCGATGAGGTTCCAGGCCGCGCTGACGCCCTTGCCTATCCAGCCGGCCATCTGACCGGTCCGGAACGGCTCGAACGGCGAACGCCAGGTGTCCGAGCAGCGGTAGCAGTAGAACTCGAACTGGAAACCCGCGCCGGTGCCGTGCTGCTCGCACAGGTCGCGATGGTTGCTGCTGAAGTAAATCTCCGAAGTCACGTCGTCCCCGGTCGCTAAGTGGCCTGTCAGCGGTCGCTCCCAGGGACGATAGGGCCCGCTGAACGGTTCCGCCAAGAAACCGCGACCGACCGGATCAGAGCCCCGAGACCGGCAACAGCAGCACCCGCGACGGGTCGAACCGCTGCCAGAGCGCGGGCTGTCCGCTGCGGCCGATCCGCAGCCGGCACCAGCGCTGCCCGGCGGCATCCTGCCACCATCCGCTGATCCGGCCGAGCGCCCAGGCGCCGTCCCCCAGGTCCACCTCGACCGGCTGGTAGACCCACTGGACGTCCCGGTCCGCCGGTTCCGTTCCCGCCGGACCTCCGGCGCCCTCGGGACTGCACTGACTCTCCATCACGGCTCCGCCTCCCGACTCCGGATCCGGCCGCCCGGCCGCCCGCTCGGGGCGACCGGGCGGCCGGGGGTGCAGCTCACCTCCTGAACTCTACAGGCGTGTAGAGTTCAGCGGGAGGAGTTCCATCGAAGACGATCGAACCGGGCCGGTCCGTCGGAGTGCGGGGGTGAACCGGCCTCAGCGGTCCTGCCGCGTCCGGGCCTTGTACGCCGATGCCGTGCGCACCGACTCCTCGCGCGCCGACCGCCGCCGCTGCCACAGGGCGAGCGGCACGATCCCGGCCAGTGCGGCGGACGCCGGCGCAGGCGGCGCCTCGAACGGTGCACCGGCCGCGCCCGCCGCCCCGGCCGGCACCTTGTCGAAGGTGTCCGGGACCGGCAGCGTGGACCAGTCGGACACCGGCCAGGCGACCACGAAGGCCCGGCCGACCACGTTGTCCACCGGCACGAAGCCGTCGCCGCTCTCGTTGTGGTGCCAGCGGGAGTCCCGCGAGTTGTTGCGGTGGTCGCCCATCACCCACAGCTTTCCCTTGGGCACGGTGACGGTGCCGACCGGGTCGTTGTCGCAGGGTGTCGAGCCGGGGAACAGGTACGGCTCGTCCAGCGCGACGCCGTTCACCTTCAGCGGCGCGCCCGCCTCGCAGACGACGGTGTCCCCGCCGACCGCGATCACCCGCTTGATCAGGTCCTTCTCGTCCGCCGAGGGCATCAGCCCGACGGTGCTGAGCGCCTTCTGGACGGTGCCCATCACGGAGCCACCGGTGGTCGTCGGGGTGCCCTCCAGCCAGCCGCCCGGATCGCGGAACACCACCACCTCGCCACGCTCGGGCTCGGCGCCGAACCACGGGGTGAACTTGTCGACCAGCACGCGGTCGCCGATCGCGAGGGTCTGCTCCATCGAGCCGGAGGGGATGGAGAAGGCCTGCACGAAGAAGGTCTTGATGCCGAGCGAGAGCACCAGCGCGATCACCAGCAGGATCGGTAGCTCCTGCCAGAACGGGCGCTTCTTCCGGGGGCGCTCGGCCTCCTCGCCGGTCTTGCCGGGAGCACCGGCGCCCGCACCCGCGGCCTCCGTCACCGCGGTGCCCGTACCCGACTGCGCCCGGCCGTCCCCGGCCTCCTCGCGCTCCCCGGCTCCGTCACTCTCGCCGGACTCCGTGCTCTGCTGCACACTCATTTCCTCGGCCCCTCCCGACGGCCTGGCGGGAGCCGGAACGAAGACCCCCTGTCAGGAACGAACCTACCGAACAGAGGTTCCCGGCCGCGCCCTGACGTGGATGCGCTCGCCCTGCGGTCCGAACAGGCTGAGGAACTCCACCGCCTGCGGGCCCGCGTTGCCGAAGGCGTGCGGCGTTCGGGTGTCGAACTCGGCGGCCTCACCGGCTGTCAGCACCAAATCGTGCGCGCCGAGCACCAGCCGCAGCCGTCCGGACAGCACGTACAGCCACTCGTACCCCTCGTGGACCTTCAGTTCCAGTTCGGGCCCGGTGTTCCGGCCCGGCGGCACGATGTGCTTGTAGGCGTGCAGCCCGCCCAGATGACGGGTGAGCGGGACGATGGTCTGGCCGTGCCTGGTCACCGGGCGCGGGTGGATCCGCGGGTCACCGGTGGCCGGGGCGCCGACCAGTTCGTCCAGCGGCACCCGGTACTCCCGGGCCAGCGGCAGCAACAGCTCCAGCGTCGGCTTGCGCTGCCCGGACTCCAGCCGGGACAGTGTGCTGAGCGAGATGCCGGTGGCGGCGGCCAGTACGGCGAGCGTGGTGCCGCGCTCCCGGCGCAGCGCCCGCAGCCGCGGGCCCACCGTGGTGAGGACGTTCTCGAACTCTTCGTCAGCCATGCCTGCCATTTGCCGCTACGGCAAGCATCGTTGTCAATCCGGCACACGGGTGAGGCCCCCGCCGTCACCCCTGCGGGTCACGGCCGCCCGGGCGCGCCCACGGGCCGGGCCTATCCTCCCGTCATGCTCATCCTCCTCACCCGGGACAGCGTCGCGGCCGGCGACGACGCCGACGCCCCCCACGCCGAGACCGTCACGCTCCCCGACGGCCTGGACACCCCGACGGCACTCACCGCCCTCGGGCTTCCCCGGCCCCGGCTCCCGCTGATCGGAGGCGGCCGCGCCACCTGGGTGGTGCGCGGCGCCGACGGCACCCCGCTGGCGGTCCTCGCCCAACAGTGGGCGCAGCCCCGTCCGCTCCCGGCCGGCCACGGCCCGCTCGACCGCCTGGCCGGCGCGGACGGCACCGTTCGGCTGCACGTCGAGTACCGGCGCCAGCTGGACCCGGACACCGAGTACGAGCGGCTGCTCGGCTGACCGCGGCTCAGGGATGCCGGTCCTTCCCCCGAGTCGTCACCGTCCGGTGAGGAACGGGGACCGCCTGGCGGCCCGCCTGCCGGTACGCACGCGGCCGCCCGGAAGTCGGCCCTCCGGGGCCCGGCCTACAGCCAGTCCCGCTTCTTGAACACCAGGTACAGCCCCGCACACACCAGTGCCATCAGCCCGACCGCGAACGGGTAGCCGAAAGCCCACCTGAGCTCCGGCATCTCCTCGAAGTTCATCCCGTACACCGTGCCGATCAGTGTCGGCGCGAAGAGGATGGCCGCCCAGGAGGAGATCTTCTTGATCTCGTCGTTCTGCGCGTGCCCCGCCTCGGCGAGCTGCTTCATCTCCTCGTTCTGCCGCTGCGAGACCAGCGTCGCGTTGACGGTCAGGATGTTCTGGAGCATCTGCCGGAAGCCGTCCACCCGCTCGGCGGCGTAGGTGGCGTGGTCGGCGACGTCGCGCAGGTAGCGCTGGAGCTCCTCGTCGGTGCCGTACTTGCCGAAGCCCGCCTCCAGGCTCCTCATGATCTCCAACAGCGGGCGGGTGGCCCGCTGGAACTCGATCACCTCGCGGGACAGCTCGTAGATGCGGCGGGAGACCTGCGGGTCGCCGCCGAACACCTCGGTCTCGATCTCGTCGATGTCGTGCTGGAGGCCGGCGATCACCGGCGCGTAGCCGTCCACCACGGCGTCCAGCACCGCGTACAGCACCGCCTCCGGGCCGAGCGCCAGCAGCTCCGGGTCGCCCTCCAGACGGCGGCGCACCGCCGACAGGTCGGGGGCCTGGGAGTGGCGGACGGTGAGCACGAAGTCGGGGCCGACGAAGAGGTGGATCTCGCCGAAGTCGACCTCCTCCGCCTCGTCCAGGTACCGGGCGGCGCGCAGCACCACGAACAGGGTGTCGCCGTAGCGCTCCAGCTTCGGCCGCTGGTGGGCGACGATGGCGTCCTCGACGGCCAGCTCGTGCAGGTCGAACCGGTCGGCGGCCTCCAGCAGCTGCGCCTCGGCGGGGCGGAAGAGGCCGATCCAGGCCATCGTGCCGGGCCGGTCGGGCAGCTTGCGGTAGATGTCGGCGAGGTCGGTGGGCGCCTCTATCCGGAGACCGTCCCGGTAGACCGCCGCGTCCACGACGGAACGTTCCAGCGTCACCGGCTCCACGGGCTGGTCCGGGCGCGGGTCCATCGAGTGCTCGGGCGCCGGCTGGGAGTCCACCGGCCGGACGACGGAACGGGAGAACGGACGCTTGCTCGCGCGCACGGCGCGCACACGCCAGTCGGACATGGCGGAGACCTCCACAGTGGATGCCCGGCCGACGTACGGGACACGGCGGACCGGAGGCGCCCGGCCGGCCGCCACGCGCACGGCGTGACCGGCGGCGCCTCGCCGGGAGGACGAGATCAGTGCCGCGCGGGAGCCGTACGGGAGGAGGTGTGCCGGGGGCCGCGAGTGGTGCGGGACAACCGGGGGCGGGGCCGACTTCGGCCCGTACTACTGCACTCCACGGCTCTCACCTCCTCGCCTCCACGCGCTCACGCACCGGGAGAGGCGCCAGCACAACCCCGTCGAGTCTAGTACCCGCACGCCCCGGGCTCGACCGGGGCCCTGCCGACACCCGTCCGGGCGGCTTCAGCCGCACGACCGCTCCTGGCCGAGATCGGCCGGTGCCCCGGTTTCCGCGTCGACCAGCACGATCCGCTGCCGACTGCCACCCTGGGCGGCGCCCTGGGGCGTGGGCACGAGTAGGGGCGCTCATGCCCACGCCCGGGGACGTCAACGGCCTTCCTGCCGGCGAGTGTTCGTCCGGAGCGAAGTGATCACGCGGAGGCGATCGCGCCATTACGCTACGTGCCATGACTTCTTCGGACGGGGCCCCGGGGCGGGGTACCGCGGTGGTGATCGGCGGCGGGCTCGCAGGGTTGGCGGCCGCATGGGCGTTGCGGGGGTTCGCCGAGCGGATCGTCGTGGTGGAACGGGACCGGTACCCGGCGGGGGCGGAGTTCCGGGCCGGGGTGCCGCAGGGCCGGCACGCGCACCTGGTGCTGGAGGCCGGGCACCGGCTGCTGGAGGAGATGATGCCGGGCATCAACCAGGAGCTGATCGCCGCGGGCGCGCGGCGGGTGGCCGCCTCGGACGTCAGGTGGCTCAGCTCCGCCGGGTGGCTGGCCGAGTACCCGGCGCGGACGGGCTTCCTCTCCTGCACCCGGCCGCTGCTGGACGCGTTCGTGCTGGACAGGGTCCGCGCCCATCCCGCGATCGAGTTCCTGGAGGGGACGGACGCGGTCGGGCTGCTCGGCTCGGCGACCGCGGTGACCGGGGTGAAGGTCCGCGAGCGCGGCCCGGAGCGCAGCGAAGTCCGTGAGATACCGGCCGAGTTGGTGGTGGACGCGACGGGCCGCTCAACCTCCGTGCCGAAGTGGCTCGCCGAGCTGGGCTGCCCGCCGGTGCCCGAGGAGCGGGTCGACGCCGGCGTCGCGTACGCCTCCCGGATGTTCCGCCGCCCGGCCGGATCCGAGCTCGGCGACCAGGCGGTCTACCTCCAGACCAAGGCGCCGGACGCGCAACGGATGGGCGTGTTGCTGCCGGTCGAGGGCGACCGCTGGATCGTCAGCCTCGCCGGGATGCGCGGCGCCGAACCAACGGCCGGCGAGAAGGGGTTCGCGGAGCACCTGGGCCTGCTGCGCGACCCGCTCCTGCGCGAGGTGCTGCGGGACGCCGAACCGGCGGGCGGGGTGCGCGGCTTCCTCCCCGGCCCGGGCGTGCGCCGACGCTACGACCGCGGCGGCCCGGACGGCCTGGTGGTGGTCGGCGACGCCGCGAGCACCTTCAACCCGGTGTACGGACAGGGTGTGACCGTCGCCCTGTTCTGTGCCCGGGAACTGCGTCGCACCGCGAAGCGGCACGGCGGCATCGGGCCTGCCACGGCGCGGGCCGCGCGGCGCGCCGTGGCGGCGGCGTCCAAGCTTCCGTGGATGATCTCCTGCGCCGAGGACGCCCGCTTCGGCGCCACCACCGGTGCACCCTCCGGCACCCTGATCGGGCTCCAGCACCGCTTCTTCGACAAGGTCCTGGCCGCCAGCACCCGGGACCCGGCGGTCACCGAGGCGTTCCACGAGGTGATGGCGCTGGTGCAGCCGCCGACGCTGCTGTTCCGGCCTTCGGTGCTCGCGTCGGTCCTGCGGGACTGAGGGGGCCGGGGTCGCCACCGGGGCGGCCGGGGGCGCTCCGGGGCAGCCCCCGGCGCTGCCGGGGCGCTGCCGGGGCGCTGCCGGGGCGCTGCGGATGCTACTCGGCGAGGTGCGCGGCGACGTACGGCAGCGCCACCTGTTCCAGGCCGCGGCGGCCGAAGGCGGGGTGGACGTTGACCTCGAAGACCACCCCGCCGCTCTCGGCGGCGAGGTCGACGCCGGCGAGGTCGAGCCCCAGGGACGCGGCCGCCGCGATGGCCGTCTCCGCGAGCCCGTCCGGCAGTTCGGTGTAGTCGAGCAGGGTGGAGACGGCGCCCCGGCTCTCGTTGCAGGGCGCGTCCGGGTCCGCCTGGACGTGTTCGACCGCCCGGACCACGCGCCCGTGCAGCACCACCACCCGGTACTGGTGGCGGCGTCCGTCCGGGAGGAGGTTCCGGGCGTCGCGGGCGATCAGCCAGTCCGTCCCCACCCGCGCGTAGTGCCGCGCAGCGGCGTCGAGCTGGCCGCGGGTGGTGATGTGGAAGACGTCGTCGCCGCCCATCCCGATGCAGGGCCGGGCCCAGACGTCGCCGCCGAGTTCCGCGAAGGCCTCGGCGGCGGCCTCCGGGCTCGGCTCGGAGAGCACGATGCTGGGCATGTGCGGCACGCCGTCCCTGACGAAGCGGGCGACGGTGATGTCCTTCTCGGTGGCCGCCCGCCACGCCTCGGCGTCGGTGCCGAGCGAGCGGGCTCCGCATCCGCGCAGCCGACGCTGACAGTCCTCGAAGGCGCGGCGTCGGTGTGGCGGGATCTCGTAGACGATCACCGTGTCGGCGGTCACCGTCCGGCCGCCCGCTTCCAACCGGAACCCGCCCGAGTCGTCGGCCTCGATCAGGCCGTTGCCTCCGGCCATGAAGTGCCGGGCGTCCAGGTGCACGGGTTCCCGGCCGGTCAGCGTCCGCGCGGCGGCGGCGAGCACCTGCCGGCTGCCTTCGGTCGAGCCGTGATCGGTCAGGAGTACGAGGTCACGTCGAGCCATGCGGACATGCAAGCGATTGCGACGTGACCACGACAAGATGGCCTCGTGCGCCAATCGCCGCGCGACGTGGCCGAAACCCCGTTGCCGGTGGGACCGCCGCCCTCCGGTCCTGCCGCCACAAGGCAGGAGTCGCCAGGGCTGCACGACCGCCCGGTCCTGTCTTCTCGGCGAGGTAGAGCTCCTGGCCGATCTGGCGGTTCGTCCTGCCCTCCCCCACCAGGGCGAGGATCTCCCGCTCGCGCGGGGTGAGCCCGGAGAGCGCGGCGTCGGTCTCGTTCTCCTCGTGGCGGCACAGGCTCTCCATCAGCTTGCGGATGGTGGCCGGATCGAGCCTCGACCGGCCGGACGCCACCGTGCGGACCGCGGCGAACAGGGCGTCGTCGTCGAAGGAGGTCGGCATCAGGCAGGCCGAACCGGGCAACGACGGTGATCGGCATTGCGGCCCGGGCGCGCGGAGGACCATGCTGAGAAAGGACCACTTGCCCGACGACCACGCGTCCGGAGCCCGCGATGCCGACCAGGATTCTGCTGGAGGGCCGCCCCGGCAGCGGGAAGACCACCGCGATCCGCCGCCTCGCGGCGCTGCTGCCGACCCGGCAGGCCGCCGGCTTCACCACGGAGGAGATCCGTACGCACGGCACCCGGGTCGGCTTCGCGCTGGAAACGCTGTCGGGTGAGCACGCCGTGCTCGCCCATGTCGACTTCCCGGGGCCACCACGGGTCGGGCGGTACGGCGTCGACCTGCGAGTCATGGAGCGTCTGGCCCTGCCGTCCCTGGTGTGGACGGCGCGCACGCTCGTGCTCATCGACGAGCTCGGACGGATGGAGTTGGCGTACCGACCGTTCGAGGACGCCGTCCGGGCCCTGTTCGCCGCCGAGGTCGACGTCGTGGCCACCGTCCAGGCGCAGCACGGCCCGTTCACCGACGCCCTCAAGCGCCGCGTCGACGTCGAGGTTCTCCGGCTCACCATGGCGAACCGGGACGCCCTCCCCGAAGGGCTGGCGGCGCGGCTGGCGTCGGCGAGACGCTGATCCCGTACGAGAGGATGCATCCGATGGCCCGCCTCGGTGGCACCGCCTCCGCGCTCACCCGACGACACGACGACCTGCTGCGCGCCTCGGCCCGATGGTCCGGGCGGGCCGAACGCTGCGCCCGCTGGACTCGCCGGGGCGTCGAGCGCTGCCGCGGCTGGGCACGCGAGGGCGCCCAACGGCCCGGCGAGCTGGCGCCCCCCTCCTGGTTCGCCATCGCCCTCCCGTTCGGCATCGCCTGGTACCGGGCCCTCGGCGGTACGGCACGGGCATGGTGCCGGATGAGCAGCGGGTCGTACCGGATCGCCGCCCGCGCGCTGAGCGGCCCGGCGCGGACCGATGGCTGAGCGGGGCGACGAGCGGCGCGGCGGCGCGGTGCGCAGAGTGGAGGTCAGTACGGCCCGAAGCGTGCGGTGATCCCGTCCGTCTCCCAGTTGCAGGGAACTTCACGCCCGCAGGGGTGACGCCGGCGCAGCCGCTGCGAGCCCTCCTGGGGCCGCACACCCCGTGGCCGCTCCACGAGGACGTCGAGCTCACCGGTGCGGACAGAGCCTTCGTCGGGGCCCGCGCCCTGGCCAGGTAGCCGACACCCACACCGGGATGACCAAGGTATGCGCCATCGCCATAGGGGTGGCACTCCGGCGACCATAGCGTGTCACGCACTGGACCTCAGTGTGGAGGAGTGGACACGGTATGTGGAGAAACGGACGTGGCAGGCGAAGAGGATTGGGCTGGGTGCTCGCGGGCGTGCTGGCGCTGATCGGTGCGGCCGTCCCGTCGGGGCCGGCCGCCGCCGCGGTGCCGTCCAACCTGACCCTGGAGGCGACCTACAGCAGCGTCGCCAACGGCTGGGACCGTGTCGAGCGGTACCTCGACACCACCCCCGGCTTCCGGCAGGAGCAGTACCCGCCGGACGGCCGCGGCAACCAGGACGGCCAGCGGCTCACCTTCTTCGGTGGCGTCAAGCAACCCTTCTCCGGCCGTTTCCTGCTCTACTCGGCCCCGGGCTGGAACACCGGCGCGCACCAGGTCCCGGTGCTGCTGGTGCACGGCGCCAACGACAACCCGGACCGGGCCTGGGCCAACCCCGGCGAGTCCGGCGGCTACGGCTGCGGCGCCGCGTCCTGCCCGAACACCGGGCTGATGCAGAAGCTGGCCGGGCAGGGCTACCGGGTCTTCGCGATCGGCTTCGCGCACAAGCAGGGCGACAACCTGATGCAGGCCCAGGAGGTCGGCGACGCGGTCGCGCTGATCCGTGCCAAGCTCGGCGTCCCGCAGGTGGACGTGGTGGGCTGGAGCAAGGGCGAGATGTCCGCGCGGGCCTACGTGTCCTCGGTCAAGCCCGCCTGGGGCCGCCCGTACGCGGGCGACGTGCGCAAGCTGATCACCCTCGGCGGCCCGAACGGCGGCTACGACTACCCGTTCGCGCACGGGTGGGCGCACGACTTCTCGATCTGGCCGCAGTGCGGCGGTGCGATCAACGCCCCTTCTCCGCACCTGCACATGACCTGCTACGGGACCTACACCGCGCACCCGGAGTTCTCCTTCACCTCCGCGAGCGGCTACGACAACTACCCCGGGCAGCGGCAGATGCTGGCCCGCTGGGACTCGGTGTTCGGCGTCGACCAGACCCAGCAGGACTGGTACACGACCTACTACGGCGGTCAGGGCTTCTACACTGACGGCGGCGGCATCCAGGCCGCGATCAACGCCGGCTCGCTGATCGGCCCGCTGCATCAGGCCGGGGTGCCCTCCTCGGTGACGGCGTACCTCCTGGCCGGCGGCACGCCCAACATCCTCGGGATCTTCAATGAGAACCGCGGTCCCAGCGACGGCGTGGTCTTCGTGTCCAGCGCGCTGGACACCACCGGCTTCGGCACCGTCGGCGGCACCGCGCTGATCGCCTTCGCCAACCACCTGGAACTCGGCTGGGACAGCGCGGCAAGCGCGCAGGTCGCCGGCTGGCTGAACTGAGGACACCCGGATGATCACCGATCGACTGATAGCAACCGACCGACTCACCGTGAACCACGCCGAGATCGAGGGCCGCACCGGGGAACCCGTGGTCCTGGTGCACGGCAACGTCTCCTCCGGCGTCTTCTGGCACTCGACGATGACCGAACTCCCCGCCCGCTACCGCCCGCTGGCACCCGACCTGCGCGGCTTCGGCGGCACCGAGCCGCTGCCGGTGGACGCCACCCGGGGTCTGCGCGACCACAGCGAGGACCTGCTCTCCTACGTCCAGGAGCTGGCACTCGGACCGGTGCACCTGGTCGGCTGGAGCATGGGCGGCGGTGTGGTGCTGCAACTGCTGCACGACCACCCGGAGCTGGTCCGCTCGCTCACCCTGGTCAACCCGGTCTCCCCCTACGGCTTCGGCGGCACCCACGGGGTGGACGGGCAGCTCAACTCGCCCGACGGCGCGGGCTCCGGCGCCGGCGGTGCGGCCCCCGAATTCGTCCGGCTGCTGCGCGAGGGCGAACTGGGCGCCGAGTCACCGTTCGCGCCGCGCTCGGTACTGAACACCGCCTACGTCAGCGAGCCGCTGGCCGAGCCGGACCACTACGTGAGCGCAATGCTGACCACCCGGACCGGGGAGGACCACTACCCGGGCGACAGCCGCGCGAGCGACGCCTGGCCGGGCTTCGGTCCCGGCGAACGCGGGGTGCTCAACTCGATGGCACCGACCCACTTCCGGATCGACGACCTGGAGCTGGTCGAGCCGAAGCCGCCGATCCTGTGGATCCGCGGCACGGCCGACGTGATCGTCTCCGACACCTCGCTCTTCGACCTGGCCCACCTGGGGGCCATCGGCGCCGTCCCGGGCTGGCCCGGCGCGGACACCTGCCCGGCACAGCCGATGGTGGCACAGACCCGCGCCGTCCTGGACCGCTACGCCGCCGCGGGCGGGCGGGTGCGCGAGGTCGCGGTCGAAGGAGCCGGGCACAGCGTTCAGTTGGAACGGCCCAAGGAGTTCGTGACGGCGCTGGTGGAGGCGCTGGACGGAGCCTGACACAGGGGCGGCGCCTGGTGATCGACACTCAGCGTCAACACTGCCGGCCCTCAGCCGGCCATCGCCAGGCGACCGTCGGCCCCCGGGATCAGTCCACTCGTCCCGGATTGGCCGTGGTCGACCGCATTGTTCCGTCGGTACGGTCCGACTCATGCGCATTCGAATCGTCGACGCCTTCACCGACCGCCCCTTCTCCGGCAACCCGGCCGGGGTCCTGCTCCTCGACCGCGACTCCTTTCCTGCGGACTCGTGGCTCCAGCAGGTGGCCGCCGAGGTCAACCTCTCGGAGACCGCCTTCGCTCACCCCCTCCCGCCGGGTGGCGAGGCGGACTGGGCGCTGCGCTGGTTCACCCCCACCACCGAGGTCGGCATCTGCGGCCACGCCACCCTGGCCGCCGCCCACGTCCTGCACACCATCGATGCCACCGCCGGCACCGTCCGGTTCGCCGCCCGCTGCGGTCTGCTGGCCACCACCGCCGAACCGGACGGCACGATCACCCTGGACTTCCCGACCTCACTCCTGACGCCCGTTCCGGTGCCGGACGGTCTGGCCGGGGCCCTGGGCACGGAGCCGGTCGCCGTCCACGACACCTCCGCCGACATCGGCGACCTGGTGGTCGAACTCGCCGACGAGACGACCGTTCGAAACCTCTCCCCGGACCTCGCGGCCCTGACCACGCCCGCCCTCCGCGACCGGGGGATCGTCGCGACCGCCGTCGCGGACAACCCCGACGGCACCTACCAGTTCGTCTCGCGCTGCTTCTTCCCCGCCATCGGCATCGACGAGGACCCGGTCACCGGGAGCGCCCACACCGCGCTCGCCCCCTACTGGTCCGCCCGCCTCGGGCGCGACGACCTGACCGGTCTCCAGGGCGGCACGCGTACCGGCCTCGTCCGCACCCGGCTGCGCGGCGAACGCACCCTGCTCACCGGCAGCGCGATCACCGTCATCGACGGCGACCTGCACGCCTGACAGCGTCATCGGGTTGACGATGGCGGAGGATCAAGAAGTCCGGCCTCGCCGACATCCCAGAGGGGATGGTGCTCTACGGACTCCGTCACTTCTTCGCGTCGAACTGCCTGGGCAACGGCATACCGATCACGGACGTGGCGGAATGGATGGGCCACGCCGGCCACCCCCTGGAGGGCGTGGCCGGCGCCGGTGAGCCGGAGCGGAGCGAATTCAGGTCACGGAAAATTCGATGGCGACCGAAGTGGCGCGGGAAATTTCGGTGATGCGGCGGGCAAATTTCCGATCAGGACCTGCTCCGCCGGTTCGTCAGAGGATCTGGATGGAGTTGACCTTCGGCGGGCGGTTCGGGAACGTGATGTCGGTCCAGCGGTTGATCCTCACCGAGTCGCCGTTGGCGTCGGAGTAGACCAGGTCGTTGTTCCCCGTGGAGATCCGGTCGACCCACCACCCGCCGAAGCCGATCGTCCCCCCGTTCGCGTAGCAGTCGACGCTGTCACGGCCGTCGAGGTGCGACCAGATCTTCAGGAAGTCATTGCGGCTCCCGTCACACTGGACGTGGTCGATGGCGAAGGCGTTGCCGGACGGCACGGCCACGGTGAGCGTGGCCGCCGCGGCGAAGGCCATGGCCATCGAGCTCACGACCTTCTTCGCTTTCGAGATCATGGATTCTCCTCAGTCGGATGAAATGTCGAATCGGAGTCCGCTTCGCAACGAGTTTCGGTTGCGTCGTGCTCGATCAGTATTCATATGGCCTTTGCGGGGGTCAATCGAACAGACCTTGACTTGACTTGTTCTCGGTCATTTCCATCCGAACTTTCGGCGAGGCGTGGGGCGCGTTGTTCTGGTGTGTCGCGAGTGGTTCCGGGGTCGGGCGGATGGACCGTTGACCGAGGGGTGTCCACTGGCCGCTCTGACGTGGGGCGATGGTCGGATCGCCGACCGCGCGCGACAGGTGTTGGGGTCACCTGGCTGGGAGAGGGGGGTGGGGCTGGCGAGTTCGCGCATGACGTGTCGCGTGTTGCCGCGAGAGGGCGGGGTGGCGTCCTCGCGCCCCGGCCGACCACCGGGGCGCGAGGATGAATCGGTCAGGCGGTGAGGTGGTCGAACTCGCCGGCCTTGGCGCCTTGGATCCAGGCGTGGAGCTTGGTGCACGTGGTGGTGATGACGGTGGTGGGGTCGTCGGACTCGCGGATGTGGACGAGGTCGCCGTCGTGCCCGGCCGGGAATCCGTACGCGCGGGGGCTGCGCAGACGCAGATGCGCGTCCTGGAAGTCCGTGGGGTCTAGCCGGCCGCAGGCCCGTTCGGCCGCGGCCCGCCGTACGTGGCGGCACAGCACAGCGATCGTCAGATCGAGGTCCGGCTCCGCGCCATGTGTCCTCCCCCTCGGTGGTCCCGAAAACCGGTACTCCGCGCCGGTACGCCCGGGCGAGGATAGCGCCATGGCGAACGATCCGGTCCCCGCGTCCCGCTCGGCGCGGTGCCGCGACCGGGCCCGGGCGCCGTGCCCACGGCCTTTCCATCGTCACTGCCGTGACCCGGCCCGGGCGTTGTGCCCAGAACGCTTCTCCCGCCCGTTCCCCGCCTGCCCCGACGCCTCCCGACTGCCGCTCACCCCAACGCCCCTGTGGAGACCCTGACACCATGGCCCAGTCCGCCCTCGGCCGTTTCTACGACGACTTCGCCGACGACTACCACCTCCTCTACGCCGACTGGAACGCCTCGCTCGCCCGCCAGGGCGCCGCGCTGGACTCCCTGATCCGCGCGGGCCTCGGCGACGGCCCCGCCGAGGTGCTGGACTGCGCCTGCGGCATCGGTACCCAGGCGATCGGCCTGGCCTCCCTCGGCCACGACGTCACCGGCACCGACCTCAGCCCGGTCTCCGCCGCCCGCGCCACCGCCGAGGCCGCCGAGCGCGGCCTCCGCCTGCCCACCGCCGCCGCCGACATGCGGGAACTCCCCTTCCCGGACGGGCGGTTCGACGTCGTCGTCTGCGCCGACAACGCGCTGCCCCACCTGCTCACGGCATCGGACGTGCGCGCCGCGCTCGGTGAGATGCGGCGGGTCCTGCGCCCGGGCGGACTGCTGCTGATCACCACGCGCCCGTACGACGAGCTGCGCCGCACCCGGCCCGGCTCCACTCCGCCGCAGACCGCCGAGCACGGCGGTCGACGGTCGGTCCTCTTCCAGCTCTGGAAGTGGCACGACAACGGCGAGCGGTACGACCTGGAACTCTTCCGGCTCCTGCCGGACGACTCCGGTCAGTGGCAGGTCGCCGTCCGCCGCTCCACCTACTGGGCACTCACCCAGGACCAGCTGAGCGACTTCGCCACCGGGGCGAGCCTGACCGACATCCGCTGGGAGCAGCCCGCCGACACCGGTTTCTTCCAGCCCGTCCTGATCGCCCGGGCACCCTGACCTCCACCGGCGAGGCGGTCCGGGGTCGCCGACCGCTGCCGGGGATCAGCCCCGCCGTATCCGGGCGCGGATGCGGCGGGGCTCTTTGCGGCCATGTTTTTGCCGACGCAGCGGCCCGTTCCCCGCCTCCCCTACCGGCCCAATGCCACCACCGCCTCCGCGACCCGGCCCGCGCCGTCCTCCTTCGCCATCGCGCGTGCCGCCTCCTGCGCCCGGTCCCGCAGCCGCTGCTGCTCGACGGCCTGACGGATGGCCTGCGCCAGCCGGTCAGCGGTGAGGTCGGCGAACCGGACGGGAGCGGTGGCGGCACCGAGCCGGGTGAGCCGACCGGCCCAGAACGGCTGGTCCGCCGTCACCGGGACCGGGACGCTCGGCACGCCCGCGCGCAGCGTCGCGGCCGCCGTGCCCGCACCCGCGTGGTGCACGACGGCCGCCATGCGGGGAAACAGCCGCGCGTGCGGCAGTTAGCCGACCGTCAGCACGTCGCCGCCCTCGCCGGCGATCCCGGCCCAGCCGGACTGCACCATGCCCCGGACGCCCGCCCGCCGCAGGGCCTCCACCGCCAGGGCGCTCAGCCGCTCGCCCTGCCCCGCCGCCATGCTGCCGAAGCCGATGAACACCGGCGGCGGCCCGGCCCGCAGGAAGTCCTCGACCTCGGCCGGGAGACAGTAGTCCTCCGCCATGTGCGGCCACCAGTTGCCGACCACCCGCAGCCCCTCCCGCCAGTCGGCCGGGCGCGGTACGACGGTCGGACTGAAACCGTGCAGCACCGGCCAGTGCGCCCGCTCCACGGCCCGCCGGCGCGCGGCCTGGGAGAGCGCCGGGAGCCCCAGCCGCGTCCGCAGCCGACGTGCGGTCTCGGCGTGCAGGCGGTCGACGACCCGCTGGCCGAGCGCCCCCGCCGCCCGGCTGCCCCAGCTCCCCAGCGAGCGGCCGCCCCCGACGACCGGCGGGAACTCCCGGGTCGGCAGCGTGGGTTGCAGGTAGACCCCCATGCTGGGAGCGTCCATCGCCTCCGCGAGGTGCCAGCCCAGCGGCGCGGTGGTGGTACTCAGCAGGAGCAGATCGGCGCCGGGCTCCGCGGCGTCCGCGAGCCCGTCGCCCAGCTGCCCGATGAACACCGCGGCCCGGGCGAGCAGTTCGGAGCGCCCACCCGTCGACTCGGTGCCCGCCCCGCGCGGATCAACAGGGAGCGGGCGGAAGTCGAGGCCGCTGCCGGCCACCAGCTCGCGGAAGGTCTCGGGCGCCGCGAGCGCGACCTCGTGCCCCGCGCGGCGCAGGTGCGCCCCGAGACCGGTGTAGGGGGCGACGTCGCCGTGCGATCCAGCGGCCATGACGAGGATCCTCATCGGGCCACCTCGTCGAGGTCGCTCTCGTTGCGCCGCTCGGCGTTGGCTCCGATGGCCGCACGGAGGTAGCCGGCCAGGCCCGGGCGCTGCTCGGCCGGCGGGACGACGAGGGCGAAGGCCCGGGCGTCCGCCTCGTAGTCGTCGGCAATCCGGCAGTGCATCTCCGGTGGGCAGGGCGTGAACCACCGGGTGATGTGCTGCCGGTGCTGCTCGGCGAGGTCCAGCACCGTCGGGTGGTCGAGCGGCAGCCCCTCGTCGAAGGCCTCCAGCAAGCGGCCGCGCCACTCGGCGGCCTCCGCCATCAGCTGCTGCCAGTCCTTCTTGGAGTGGGTGGCGGCGCGGGCCAGGGCCTCCTGGTGGCTGTCCCGCTCGCCCCACTTGAGGTGGGCGTCGGCCGCGTAGCTGAGGTCGAAGACCACGTCCCCGAAGACCTCGAAGCGCTCCTCCGGCGTCAGATCGACCCCGGTGCGCTGGACCTCGATGGCCCGTTCGGCGACGTCGACCAGCTTCTGCAATCGGGCGATCTGCTCGCTGAGGGCCCGTCGTCTCGCCAGTAGGTGGTCGAGCGCGTTGGCCTGCGGATCCGCCAGGATGTCGGCGATCTCGTCGAGTGGGAAGCCGAGCTCCCGGTAGAAGAGGATCTGTTGGAGCCTGGCGAGGTCCGCGCCGTTGTAGAGCCGGTACCCGGCCGGGCTGCGCTCACTGGGCGAGAGCAGCCCGGACCGGTCGTAGTAGTGCAGGGTCCGGATCGTGACCCCGGCGAAGCCGGAGACCTGGCCCACCGACCAGCTCATGCGTCCCTCCGATCGTCCGTGCGTTCGCTGCGGCCCCACCGTGCGGCCTGACGTGGGGTAAGGGTCAACACGCGCAGCTCAGGGGCCTGGTCCGGATGCCGAGGGGCGCCTGCGATCAGGTCTCGCGCTGCGGGTGGTAGGCGCTCTCGGGTATGCCGAAGGTCCAGGCGACCCCGGCGCGCGCGGTGCGGGTGCTCGGGGGGACGCGCAGCCAGTAGGTGCGGTGGGTGCCGTCCGGCTCGGGGGTGGAGTTGACCACCTCGACCATCACCACCGGCTCGTCGTCGGGCAGGACGATCCGCCAGAGCACACCGGTCTCGTCCCGGTGGACGGGCTCGGCGCCGGAGTCGGCCAGGTAGCGCTCGTAGCCGTAGTGCTCCAGCAGGACGCGGCGCAGCTCGGCGTTCTCCTCGGTGCGGATCCGCTCGACGGTCACCTCGGCCAGGCCGGCCAGGAACTCCGGCGGGACGGGCATACCGCGCCAGGCGTGCAGGGCGAAGCCGTCGGCGTACTCCAGGGCGGGCCCGTCCGCCCGGTCGAGCCGTCCGGCCTCGTCGCGGTGCAGGGTGGTCGGCCGCTCGCTGAGCAGGGCCACCTCCCGGTACGGCCACCACCAGCCGACCTCCCGGGCCAGTTCGGCGAGCGGTGCGACGGCGTCGGCGCTCGCCCCGGCGGCCTCGAAGGCGGCGAACCACGGCGCGTCGTGCTGGCCGCGCACGGCGTCCAGCAGTGCGAGCCGGACGGTGGTGCGACGGGCCCGGGCCTCCTCGGCCACGGCGACGTCGGCCTCCCGGTCGGCCTCCCGGTCGGCCTCGGGGGCGAGCCGGTCGAGCACGGCGTTGCGCAGTCGGTCGGCGAGCGGGGTGGTGACCGGGCCGAGCTCCCCGCCGGTGAGCGCCCAGTGGCCCGCCCACCCGGTGGCGCCGACCCGCTCGACGGCCCGTCGCCGGGCCTCCTCCCAGGGCCGGGTGCGCACGGCCTCACGTACGCTCTCCGCGCCGGCGGCCCGCAGCTCCAGCGCCGCCTCGGTCGCGGCGAGCGGCGAGCCGAACCAGCGGATCGCCTCGGGCCCGGGCAGCCCTGCCGCCCGGTAGGCGGCCCGGACAGCGTGCTCGGCCGCCGCCCGGTCGCCCGCCCCGATGGCCGCCGCGGCCGCCCGCCAACGGGCCGTCACCTCGGCCGGCCCGGGCAGCTCCCGCGCCTCCGTCCGGTCGCCGTGGACCCCGTCGTGAATCACCGTCTCCATCCCTGCTCCGTTCCCGGCCGGGCTCCCCACCCGGCCGTCCGTTCCCGTTCCGTGCCGCGGCCCCGGCCCCGGCCGCGCTCCGCCTTGATGCCCCCATCGGCCACCGCCCGCCGATCCGTCCGGTGGGCGGAGCGGTCGTCAGTCCGCGACGACGCGCACCGCGCCCGGCACGTACTCGCGCTGGCGGACCACCCGGTACCAGCCCTTGGGCAGCGGTATCGCCGCGTGCTCCTCGTGCACCACCCGGCCACCCTCGGACAGGTGCAGCCAGCCCGCGCCGAACGGTCCGGTCTCGCGGCGCAGCTCGCCGGGGCCGACCACGGCGTGCGCGTGCCCGGTGACCTCGCCGAGTGCCAGCACCATCCGGCCCCGCGCGTCCCGGGGCTGCACGGCCAGCCCGGCCACCCGCGGCGGCACCGTGCTCTCCTCGACCGGCACGATCAGCACATCGCCCTGGCGGTACATCAGTCCTCCCTCGCCGTACGGCCGGACCCCGGCGGACACCGGAACCCACGGCTCCGCCGCGCCTGCTGCGGTCACTCTCCGGAGCCAGGACCCGAACATAGAGCAAGGGTCTGACAACGCGCCCGGGCGGCGACCCGGCCACCGGATTGTCAGTCCCGGCTGGTAGACAGTTGTTCGGCCCAGACCCCAGAGGAGCAGCGCAATGACTGTCAACGAGCACATCGAGCGGTTCCACGGTCTCCCCGTCTTCGACTTCGTGGAGGCCTTGGAGGAGGCCGAGGAGAAGGGCGGATCCGGCGCCGTCCAGCTGCCGGACGCGGCCTCGGCCGCCTGGCGGATCAAGCTCGACTACGAGTCGGAGGCGACGTTCGTCGAGCGCTGGGAGCAGTTCCTCGACACCGTCGACTCGGAGCGGGTCACCGCCCTGGTGATCGGGCAGTGGGCCCCGGAGGAGCCGGACAGCTTCCGGGAGCCGATGGACGCGATCACCGCCGCGGCCGGCCGGCTGCCTGCCCTGCGCGCGCTGTTCGTCGGCGACATCACCTACGAGGAGTGCGAGATCTCCTGGATCCAGCAGTGCGACATCACGCCGCTGCTGACGGCCTTCCCGCAGCTGGCCGAGCTGGTGGTGCGCGGCGCCTCGGAGGACTGGGACGGCAAGGGCGGTCTGGCCCTGGAGCCGCTGCGGCACGAGGCGCTCAGGGCACTGCGCTTCGAGGCCGGCGGCCTGCCGGGATCGGTCGTGCGCTCGGTGGCCGGCTGCGACTTCCCGGCCCTGGAGCGGCTGGAGCTCTGGCTGGGGGTGGACAACTACGGCGGCGACGCGACGATGGCCGACGTCGCGCTGTTCCTGGACGGCACCCGCTTCCCCGCGCTGCGCCACCTCGGCCTCCAGAACAGCGAGTTCCAGGACGACATTGCGGCCGCCGTGGCGCACGCGCCCGTCGTCGCCCGGCTGGAATCGCTCAACCTCTCCATGGGCGTGCTGACCGACCAGGGCGCCACCGCCCTGCTCGAGGGCCAGCCGCTCACCCACCTGCGCTCCCTCGACCTGCACCACCACTACCTGAGCGACGCGATGCAGCAGCGCCTGCGCCAGGCCCTGACCGGAGTCGAGATCGACCTCTCCGAGCCCGGCAAGCCCGACGACCAGTGGCGCTACGTGGCCGTGGCCGAGTAGCCGTCACCTCCCGCGCACACCCACCCGACCACTCGACCCACCAGGATCCGCCATGGCCGTCTCCCGCCACATCGAACGCTTCCACGAGCTGCCGATCCATGAGTTCACGCCCGACGACGCCGGGCCGCGGCCCGCCACAGGCGCCGTCGCCTGGCGGCTGTCCCTGGGGTACGGCTCCAAGCAGGACTTCGTTCAGCTCTGGCAGTCCTTCCTGGAGAAGGTCGACCCGGCCGGCGTCCGCGCCGTGGTGATCGGTGCGTGGTGGCAGAACGACTACACGTCCGTGCGCACCGCGGTCGAGGCCGTCACAGCCGAGGCGCGGCGTCTGCCCGTCCTGGAGGCGCTGTTCCTCGGTGAGGTGACGTTCGACGAGTGCGAGATCTCCTGGCTGGAGATGGACGACGTCACCCCGTTGCTGAACGCCTTCCCCGAGTTGCGGTCGCTGGCCGTGCGCGGCGGCATGGACCTCGCCCTGGAGCCGCTGCGGCACAACCGGCTGACCAGCCTGCGCTTCGAGTCCGGCGGCCTGCCGGCCACCGTGGTGCGCGCGGTGGCCGGCTCCGAACTGCCCGCGCTGGAGCGCCTGGACCTCTGGCTCGGCGTGGACGAGTACGGCGGTGACGCGAACCTCGACGACCTGGCGCCGTTCCTGGACGGCTCCCGGCTGCCGAAGCTGCGCCACCTCGGGCTGGCCAACAGCGAACTCCAGGACGAGATCGCCGCCGCCCTCGCCCATGCCCCGGTGGTCGCCCGGCTGGAGTCGCTCGACCTCTCCATGGGCGTGCTCTCCGACGAGGGCGCCACCGCGCTGTTGGAGGGCCAGCCGCTCACCCACCTGCGTGCCCTCGACCTGCACCACCACTACCTGAGCGACGCGATGCAGGAGCGTCTGCGCCAGGCCCTGCTCGGGGTCGAGATCGACCTCAGCGAAGCCGAGGGGGACGACATGGACGACGAGGACGACCGCTACGTCTCGGTCGCCGAGTAGCCGGGTGGCGGAGACGATGACCGTGCAACTGACCGTCCTCGGCAACCCGGGGCACCGACGGGTGACGCTCTTCGCGGCCGCGGCCCGAGCCGCCGGGCTGCCCGAGCCCGCCGTCCTGCCCTGGCTGGACGTGCTGCGTGGCCGGTTCCGGCTGCCCGAGGGCGGCCTGCTGCGCATCGAGTCGCCCGGCGAGGAGCCGGAGGTCGACCGGCTGCTGCGCGGCCCGGCGCTCGGTCCCGGCTACGCACCGACCAGGGTCGAGGGCACGGCCGTCTGGTACACGGGGGTCATGGCCGCGCTGCGCGGGTTGGCCGCCCGGCCCGGCGTCCGGCTGCTCGGCGATCCGGAGGAGATCGCCGTGATGTTCGACAAGCGTCGGGCGCACGCGCTGCTGGCCGGGGCCGGGGTGCCGGTGCCCAGGGCGCTCGGCGGCGAGGTGACCGGCTGGGAGCACCTGCGCGAGCGCCTCGCCGAGGCCGGCCTGCACCGGGTCTTCGTCAAGCCCGCGCACGGCTCCTCCGCCTCCGGGGTGATCGCCCTGGAGTTCGGGCCGCGTGGCCAATTGCAGGCCACCACCTCGGTGGAGCTGGCCGACGGCCGGCTGCACAACTCGCTGCGGGTGCGCCGCTACCGCAGCGAGCAGGAGGTCGCCGCGATCGTCGACGGCCTGGCGCCGGACGGGCTGCACGTCGAGCAGTGGATCCCGAAGGCCTCGCAGTCCGGGCGCTCGGCGGACCTGCGGGTCGTGGTGGTCGCCGGCCGGGCCACCCACGCCGTGGTGCGCACCAGCACCCAGCCGATGACCAACCTGCACCTCGGCGGCGCCCGGGGCAGTATCGAGCAGGTCCGGGAGGCCGCCGGTCCGGCCTGGCCGGCCCTGCTGGAGACGGCCGAGCGCGCGGCGGCCTGCTTCCCCGGATCGCCGATGGTCGGCGTCGACGTCCTGCCCACGGCCGGCTGGCGGCGCGCCCTGGTCGGCGAGGTGAACGCCTTCGGCGACCTGCTCCCCAACCTCACCGGCCTGCCCGGCGGCCCCGCCGAGGGCCTCGACACCTACGGCGCCCAGCTGGCCGCGCTCACCGCCCTCTTCCCGTCGTCGCCCGCGGCGACGGGCCACCAGATCACGGAACCCGCTCGATGAACCACCAGACCACCGTCCCGGCCCCCGACATGAACGCCGTCGTGGGCACCCACGACCTGCTGCTCGTCACCCTCGACACGCTCCGCTTCGACGTCGCCGAGGAGCTGGCCGCCGCCGGCCGCATCCCGAACCTCGCCGCCGTCCTCCCCGACGGCCGATGGGAGCGCCGGCACTCGCCCGGCAGCTTCACGTACGCCTCCCACCAGGCGATCCTGGCCGGTTTCCTGCCGACCCCGGCCTCCCCGGACGGCCCGCACCCGCGCCTGTTCGCGGCCCGCTTCGCCGGCTCCGAGAGCACCGCCCCGCGCACCTGGGTCTTCGACGCCACCGACCTGCCGACGGCCCTGGCCGCGGCCGGGTACCGCACGGTGTGCATCGGCGGCGTCGGGTTCTTCAACAAGCAGGGCCCACTGGGCTCGGTGCTGCCCGGCCTCTTCCAGGAGAGCCACTGGGCGCCAGAACTGGGCGTGGCTTCGCCGACGTCCTTCGAGGAGCAGGTCGCACGGGCCGAGCGGGTCGCCGCCGAACAGCCCGCCGACCAGCCGCTGTTCCTGTTCCTGAACGTCTCGGCGCTGCACCAGCCGAACTGGTTCCACCTGCCCGGTGCCACCCGCGAGCACGGGGACTCCCGGGCCAGCCACGCAGCCGCCCTGGAGTACGTGGACGAGCACATCGGCCGGCTGTTCGCGGCGATGAGCGCCCGCCGCCCCTGCTTCGCGATCGTCTGCTCCGACCACGGCACGGCCTACGGCGAGGACGGCTACACCGGGCACCGGATCGGCCACGAGGTGGTCTGGACCGTCCCGTACGCGCACTTCACCCTTCCCGCCCGAGCAGCGGACGCCACCGCGACCTCCGAGGAGCGCGCATGACCACCGCACCCCCGCGCCCGGACTCGCCGTACCAGTCGTACGTCTACGCGTACCCGCACAAGACGGCCTACCGCCCGCTGACCGGGCGCCCGCCGCTGCGCGAGCTGTGGGCCGGCGAGGCGCAGCACGCGCTCTCGCTCTACCTGCACATCCCGTTCTGCGAGGTCCGCTGCGGCTTCTGCAACCTGTTCACCCGGATCGGCAGCCCCGAGGGCCTGACCACGGCCTATCTGGACGCCCTGGAGCGCCAGGCCACGGCGGTTCGCGCGGCGCTGGCCGAGGGGGCGCGGTTCGCGCTGGCCGCGTTCGGCGGTGGCACCCCGACCTATCTGACGGCCGTTGAGCTGGAGCGGCTGTGCGACATCGCCGAGCGGCGGATGGGCGCCGACCTGCGGGCGATACCGCTCTCGGTGGAGGCCTCGCCCGCCACCGCGACCGCCGACCGGCTTGAGGTGCTGGCCACCCGGGGCACCACCCGGCTGAGCCTGGGCGTGCAGTCCTTCGACGACGCCGAGGCGCGCTCCGCCGTCCGCCCGCAGAAGCGGGCCGAGGTGGAGGCCGCCCTCGGCCGGATCCGCGCGGCCGGGTTCCCGGTGCTCAACATCGACCTCATCTACGGCATCGACGGCCAGACCGAGGCGAGCTGGCTCCGCTCGCTGGACACCGCCCTCGCCTGGCAGCCCGAGGAGCTGTACCTCTACCCGTTGTACGTCCGCCCGCTGACCGGCCTGGCCCGGCGCGGCGAGCAGGAGAGCCGGTCCGCCTGGGACGCGCGCCGGCTCGCGCTCTACCGGGCCGGCCGCGACCACCTGCTCGCCCACGGCTACCGGCAGGTGTCGATGCGGATGTTCCGCCGCGCCGCCTCCCCGCAGGCCGGGGCGAGCGAGTACGCCTGCCAGACCGACGGCATGGTCGGCCTGGGCTGCGGCGCCCGCTCCTACACCTCACGGCTGCACTACTCCTTCGACTACGCGGTGAACGCCACCGAGGTGCGCGGCATCATCGACGACTACGTCGCCACAGAAGACTTCCACCGCGCCGAGGTGGGCCACTGGATGGGCGGCGCGGAGCCGCGCCGGCGCCACCTGGTGCAGTCGCTGCTCCAGGCCGAGGGCATGCCGCTGGCGGACTACCGTGCCCGGTTCTGCAGTTCACCGGCCGAGGACTTCCTGACGGAGCTGACCGAGTTCGCCGAGCGCGGCTGGCTCGCCGAGGGCGACGCGGAGTTCCTGCGGCTCAGCCCGGAGGGGCTGGCGCACTCGGACGCCGTCGGGCCGATGCTGTTCTCGCCCGAGGTCCGGTCCCTGATGGCGGCGTACGAGGCGAAATGACCTTCCTCGGTATGCCTTCCGCCTCACCGCTTCCGGAGGACGGCGCGCGGGACCTCACCCTGCTCTACCGCGGTCCGCTCGCCTCCTGCGACTACGACTGCCCGTACTGCCCGTTCGCCAAGCAGCGCGACAGCCTCGAACAACTGAGGGCCGACCGGGCCGCGTTGGAGCGCTTCACCGACTGGGCCGCCGGGCGCGCGGGTACCGGCGACACCCTGTCGCTGCTGTTCACCCCTTGGGGCGAGGGACTGGTACGGTCCTGGTACCGCCGCGCGTTGGTCGAGCTGAGCCGTCTGCCGCATGTCCGCCGCGTCGCGATCCAGACCAACCTCAGCTGCCGCACGGGCTGGCTCGCCGAGGCGGATCTCGACGCCCTCGCCCTCTGGGTCACCTTCCACCCGGGCCAGGTCACCCGCGACCGCTTCCTCGCCAAGTGCCGTGAGCTGGACGCACTCGGTGTGCGTTACAGCGTCGGCGTGGTCGGCCGGCCCGAGCACCTCGCCGAGGCCCGCCGGTTGCGCGCCGAACTCGTCGAGGACGTCTACCTGTGGGTCAACGCCGCCGAGGGCCTCGGCTACACCGACGCCGAGGCCGCGCAGTGGACCGCGCTCGACCCGCACTTCGGCTACAGCCGGCACGCCCACTCCAGCGCCGGGCTCCCGTGCCGCACCGGGGAGTCCGTGCTGTCGGTGGACGGCGACGGCACCGTGCGCCGCTGCCACTTCGTGCGGGACGTCCTCGGCAACCTCTACGACGGCAGCTATCGCGCCCGACTGCGGCCGCGTGCCTGTCCGTTGCCGGTCTGCGACTGCCACATCGGCTACGTCCACCTGGAGAGCCTGCCGCTGTACGAACTGTTCGGCGCGGGGGTACTGGAGCGCGTTCCGCACGGCTGGCCGGGGGGCCGGTGATAAATCGGTTGCCGACCAGCCACTCTGTGTGAAAGCGTACGAACAACCGCGCAGGACCAGCTGGTTCGGAAGGGAGGCCCGCAGATGATCAGTGGCATACGGCTCGCCGTCGTACCGGGCCTCGTACTCGGTGACTCCCCGGCTCGCGCTTCGACGCGTGAGCCGCACCCGGTCTGACGCCCGCGCCCGCCGCACCGGCAGGCCATCGCCCGACGCGCCCGCTGCTCACCTCCTCGTCGAAGTGCTCTTCGTGCCCCCTTGCACGTTCGACCACGAGGAGGCCCGGTGTCCGACACCCACCGGCCCAACATCGTCACCCTGCCCACCACCTCCGCCCTGCCCGCACCCTGGCACAGCGAGAACGGCACGCCCCCGCCACGCCGTCTGATCGCAGCCGGCAACACCTTGCGCGCCGAGGCCGCCTATCGGCTGGCCTGCGAGGGCACCGCCCTGCTCTGGCAGGGCGACTACCCCGGCGCACTCCGTCTCCTGCAGGCCATGCGCCGCCGCGCCGAGCGGCGCCGACCCCGATCCGCCCCCGGCTCCCCGGCCGAGGCCTTCCGGCAACACCGACGGGAGCGCGCCCGCCTCGCGCGCGTCCTCGGCATGCTGCTGGTGCCGCTCGGCGCGGATCATCGCGCCCGGCTCCACCGGGCGCCCGACGTCCGCGAGGCCTGTCTGGCGGCCTACGGACCGCTCCTTGACAACAGAATCGTGTCCCTTCGCGAGCTCCTCGGTGTGATCGGCGCACACCAGTGGCGCACCAGGGGCGTCGAGGTTCCGGCCCTCGGCGCCCGCATCCACCCCCACTACGGGGTCTTCTCCCCCGTCCGCGGCGAGTACGTCGACCTCGTCGCCCGGGCGCCGCTGCCACCTGCCGCCCGTGCCCACCCCACTGCCTACGACCTCGGCACCGGCACGGGAGTGCTCGCCGCGCTCCTCGCCCGGCGCGGCCTGCGCAAGGTCCTGGTCACCGACACCAATCCGCGTGCCCTCGCCTGCGCCCGCGACAACGCCCACCGCCTCGATCTCGCCGACCGCATCGAGACCGCCGGCACCGGCCTCTACCCTCCCGGCCGCGACCGAGCCGCCCTGGTCGTGTGCAATCCCCCGTGGCTGCCAGGCCGTCCGAGCTCCGCCCTCGACGAGGGCGTCTACGACCGGGACAGCCGCATGCTCCACGGCTTCCTCGACGGCCTGGCCGGCCGTCTGTTGCCCGGCGGCGAGGGCTGGCTCGTCCTCTCCGACCTCGCCGAACACCTCGGCCTGCGGTCCCGCGCCGACCTGCTCGACGCCGTTTCCGGAGCCGGACTACGGATCACCGGGCGCCTCGACACCGTCCCCCGCCACCCTCGGGCCACCGCCCCCGACCGGGCCGACCCCCTCCTCCGGGCCGCCCGCGCCGCCGAGGTCACCTCGCTCTGGAGACTGGCTCCCGCATGAACCCCGGCGAGCTCCCACCAACCGGGCCGGTCGCCAGGCGGCTCCCGGAACCGTCCGTCAGCCGGTCGCGCCCGGTACGCCCGTCTCACCCACTGCGCCGCACCCTTCGGACGCGACGCCGCTGCCCGGCCCACTCGTGCGGAGCGGACCGGGCAGCGGCGGCAGGTGCCAGGTGGCGAACCCGCAACAGGCGGACCGGTCGGTCAGTCGTCCGTCTCGTCGTAGCGGCCGCGGCCGAGGCGGCGCAGGTCGAAGGACCAGATGCCGCGCCCGAAGGTGGCGGCGTAGAGCTTGCCGTCCGGGCCGGTCTTCAGCTGCTGCACCGCGGTGGTGGGCAGGTTGCGGCCGAGGACCCGCCAGTCGGTAGTGCCCGGCGCACGGTAGAAGGCGGCGAGGTCGCTGCCGAGGGCCAGGCTGCCGTTCGGCAGGATCTTCACCGAGGTGGCGGGGACGTCCGGCAGGTTAGCCGAGACGTCGCTCCAGGTGGCACCACCGTCATGGGTCTCGAAGAGGTGGCCGACGCCCGCGCCCGGGCCCTCGGTCCAGGTCCGCGAGAAGCCGTTGAAGGCGACGAAGACGTGCTGGGCGTTGTTCTCGTCGACCGCGAAGGAGGAGATGTAGCGGTTCGGCAGGGTGCCGTCGACCGGCAGGTTGAGCTGGTGCCAGCCAGTGCCGTCGGTCTTGCCGACCGCGATCCCGCGGCTGAAGCCGACGTTGTTGCACGGACCGCACCAGCCCGCGTACACCGTGCCGTTGACGGTCGCCACCGCCGTAGCGACGTGGCCGGCGCCCAGGTCGTAGGCGCTGGTCCACTCGCTGCCGCTGCGGATCGCGTAGCCCTTGTGCTGCACCCAGACGTGCTGGCCGCCGGCGATCCAGGTGTTGCCGTCCTTCGGATCGGCAGTGATCGGCGCGATGAAGCGGGCGGCGCTGGTGTCCTTGTCCGGCGGGGCGACCTCGTAGGAGGTGGCCTTGCTCGGGTCCTTCGTCCAACTACCGTCGTTGGTCGCACAGTTCTGGGTGACCCAGATGTCGAGGTAGACGTACTCCTCGGCGATGTTGCAACCGTTGGCCGGGTCCACGATCGTGTCGGCGCCGTCTCCGCCGAAGTTGGAGCCCATCACCTTGTCGTGGGCCCGCAGGATCGACTCACCGTTGTCCTGGAGACCGCCGCTGACGATCATTCCCCGCCCGGAGCGGTCCGCCGGGTCCTTGCCGATGCCGACCGAGTAGTACTGGAGGGTGTCGATGGTGCCGTCGTTGAGCGGCGTCCAGTCCTTGGCGTGCCCGTACGCGTCCAGCTGGCCGTTGCCGGGGCGACGGTAGATGCCGCCGTCGTTGCCGACGTAGACGTTGACCTTGCCCTGGTAGCTACCGAAGGCGACGGCATGCTGGTCGGAGTGGGTGGTGGGCGAGCAGTTGCCGGTCTGCTTGGCCGGGTCGATGCTCCAGCACGGGAAGCCGTTGTTCCAGTACGGCCCGACGGTGGCCCACTTGGAGCCGCCGTCGGTGGTCTCGAAGACCTCTTCGAGACCCGCGTAGACGTGGTCCGGGTTGGCCGGGTCGACCTGGAGGAACTGGTTGTACCAGGCCTGGATGCCGGGCTGGTATCCCTCGTCCTGGAGGGCGGAGCCGGAGTTCTTCAACTTGTCCTTGTCCGCGATCTGAGTCCACGGGCCGAACGGGGAGCCGGACTTGGAGACGTAGATGCCCTTGAGGCCGGTGTCCGGGTCGTTGGCCATGACCTCCGGGGACTGGTCGATCGCGTAGTAGCGCGAGCCGTCCGCCGAGCGTGCGAAGGTCACGTTGCCGACGTTCGCCGCGTCCGCCGGCAGGTCGCCGAGCGAGCCGACGCGCTGCCAGGTGCCGTCCGCCGCCTTGCTGTAGAAGCCGTTGTAGCTGTCGCCGCTGCGCCAGCCGACCGCCAGGACGACCTTGCCCGGGTCCTTGGGGTCGATCGCGATGTCGTTGGCGATGTTCTTGTACGGCGCCGCCGGGTCACCGGCCTTCGCACCGCCCGGCAGGTACTCCGGGTTGGGCGCGAACTCCAGCGCCCACGGGCCGGACAGGTCCGTCGTGGAGTGGCTCCACACGCCGCGGCTGGTGGCCGCCCACACCTTGCCGCCGCCGAAGCGCAGCGCGTGGATGATGGTCGACTCCAGCTCGGCCCCGCCGACCCGGTTGCCGGGCTGGAACTCGCCGTGCTTCGGGTCCGCGAGCACGTACACGCCGGTGCCGACGTACGAGGTCGCGCCGGTGTTGGACTCACCCGTGGCGTACCAGAGCCGGCCGCCCTCGTCGAGGTTCAGGGTCCCGGTGGACAGCGTGGGCAGTTTGTCGGCGATCGGCTCCCAGTGCCCGCCGCCGGTGCGGGAGCGGAACACCCCACCGTTGGCGCCGCCCGCGTACACGTAGCCATCGGCGTCGGCCGCGAGGCCGGTGATCCGGCCCGTCACCAGGCCGGAGCCGCCGCTGGAGTTGGAGTTGACGTCCCGGTAGCGAGGGTCGTCCGAGTTGTAGGGCTTGTCTGTGACGTGGTCCCAGGTGCCGCCGGTGCGCGGCATGGACTGCAACTGCGCCCAGGCAGCGCTGTAGGCGCCCGGCGCGACCACGCCGGGGGCGGTGCGGGCCTCGGTGTACTGCGCAGTGCCCTCGGCGGAGTTCTCCGCCTCGTCCCCGCCCTCCCCGGCCTCCGTCTCGACCTTAGGGCTGAGACTCGGGGCTGCGGTCGCGCCGGCGGCGCTGCGGACCTTCTCGGCGTGCCCCTTCCCGATGTCCGCCTGATGCCGGACCTGCCATGGCTGCGGTTGCGGCGGCACCGACGGCGCGGCAAGCGCCTGGGTGCTGGTCAGTCCGATCACGGTGAGCGTGACGGCGCTCATGAGCAGCCGTCGTCGTTGCCTGGTGGGCACGGTGGCGATCCTCCCCTGGAGCCGGTCGCGCGGTCGCGCGCATCGGCGGAAACAGGGGGTCAGCCTGCTGGGCCCACCCGGGCAGGGGGAAGGGCCCTACCGTAAGAAGACGGTAATAGTCCTACGGTTTCGAACAGTTGGCATTCACCGAATGCCGGATCGCCGCCACGCGGGCGGCCGACTCGGGCCGCTCGTGAGTTCGGCGCCGCACACCGTCACGCTCGGCCTGGCACCGTCACGCGCCGCCGGTCATCTTCACGAGTCGCCGGTCACCGCCCGCGAACCCTCCGCCAGAGCATGCACGCTGAGGCGGCCGGGTCGAAGGAGCCCGGGCGGTCCCGGGTCAGCGGATAGCAGGCGAACCCGATCAGCGCCGCTGTGAAGTGGCCGATGCTGGTGTAGTCCCGGCTCTGCTGCACGCCCAGCCCGTAGACCACCAGCACTCCTGCCGCGTACAGGTACCGCCAGGGCCGCACGATCAGGTAGGTGAGTACCGCGACCACTCCGGCCAGCGCATAGCTGACGCCGTAGTCCAGGGTGTAGACGGCCCTCGGCGGGGCCAGCCCGTGGCGGATCGCCCAGCCGAGCACGGCCTCACTGAGGTAGGTGGCGCCGACGTGCGCGAGCGCCGCCACCGAGATCCAGCGCAGCGTGCCGAGCCATCGTTCGGCGGGCACGTGGAAGAGGTTGTACAGCACGAAGTAGGAGAGCCAGCCGCCGCCCGCGATCCACAGGGCGCTGGTCACCAGGACGCTGAGCGGCGAGACCTGGAGGTGGTGGAGGTTGGTCGAACGCCGTCGCAGGATGTGGTCGGCGGTCACCGGGTCGACGTGCCGGATCACCTGCGTGGTGACGAGCAGGATCGCCAACCAGATGTAGGTGCCCGGCGCCCGCCGGACGTAGGCCCACACCGCGCGGGCGGCACGCGCCCACCAGGGCCGCCGGTGGGTCTCGGGCCCCTGGGCGGTGCTGCCGGCCATCGACGCCTCCTCGACATTCCTCCCCATCACCCTCACCCTCGCCCGGCCCCACCGCCACCTGCCGCCACCCGCCACCCGCCACCCGCCACCCGCCACCCGCCACCCGCCACGGCGTAGCCGTACAAGGGATCGCCTTCCTTCCCGCACACCCCACCTCCGGGCCCGACGGCCATCCGGCCGTTCGCGTACGCTGGCGCTCCGACCGTCCGGCCGCAGTCGCCCGGCCACGTACCGGGCGAGCCGGTCCCGGGAACCGCCGAGCAAGGGCACCAGGCACGATGAGCGATCGCCTCGCAACGAGGACACCGACCGACCCCGCTGCTTCCCGGCACCCGGCGCTGAGAGCCGCCGCCCGACTGCGGCTCACCACCGCGTACGTCCTGCTGCTGACCGTGACGGCCTCCTGGCTGGCGAGCCAGGGCCATGCCGAGCGGGCCCGGTTCGTCCGGCACAACAGCAGCAACGTCCACCACATGGAGGTGGGCAAGTGGTGGACGCTGTTCACCAGCGGCCTGGTGGTCGACGGAGTTCCGGCCTGGGCGGGCATCGCGGCGGTCGCCGTCGTCCTGGGCCTGGCCGAGTGGCGCTGGGGTCCGGCCCGGGCCGGCGCGGTCTTCGTCTTCGGGCACCTGGGCGCCACGCTGCTCACCGAGGGCGCCATGTGGGTGATGGTGACCGCCCGCATCCCGGGCGCACTCTCCCACGCCCGGGACGTGGGCATCAGCTACGGCCTGGTCGCGACCGGCGCCTGCCTCCTCGCCCTCGGCCCGCACCCGCTACGCCGCTACGGCCTATCGGCACTCGCCCTGGCCCTAGCCGCCGCTTGGGCGCTGGACCAGCAGCTGGCCGACGCCGGCCATCTGGCCGCCCTCGGGCTGGGCGCCCTCGCCTCCCGTACCGCCTGGCTGCGCACCCGGGCACCCGCCCGGGCCTCATGATCCACCCCAACCATCCGCCCGTCCAAGCGAGTTGGCCGAATCATCGACGGCGCGCGACGCCCCGGTAGACCCCCGTCGCCACTCAGTCTTTCGTATGCTCTTGCATTACTCTGCAAATCTATGCCAGAGTTCGGGCATCGGATCGATTAGGCCGAATCCCGTTACACATCGCTAGATCAGGGGCCCGCTTCACGCGGGTCAAGGGTGCATCCATGTCGAAGGTCTTGAGCAAGCTGCCGGTCGGTGAACGGATCGGCATCGCATTCTCCGGTGGGTTGGACACCTCCGTCGCCGTCGCGTGGATGCGCGAGCACGGTGCCCTCCCCTACGCCTACACGGCCGACATCGGCCAGTACGACGAGCCGAACCTCGCCGACGTGCCGGCCCGGGGCCGCGCGTACGGCGCCGAGCAGGCCCGGCTGGTCGACTGCCGGGCCGCGCTGGTCGAGGAGGGCCTGGCCGCCCTCGCCTGCGGCGCCTTCCACATCCGCTCCGCCGGGCAGACGTACTTCAACACCACCCCGCTCGGCCGCGCCGTGACCGGCACTCTGCTGGTGCGCGCCATGCAGGAGGACGGCGTTTCCATCTGGGGCGACGGCTCCACCTACAAGGGCAACGACATCGAGCGGTTCTACCGCTACGGTCTGCTCGCCAACCCCAACCTGCGGATCTACAAGCCGTGGCTGGACCAGGCGTTCGTCGACCAGCTCGGCGGCCGCAAGGAGATGTCCGAGTGGCTCGCCGAGCGGGACCTGCCCTACCGGGACTCCGCCGAGAAGGCCTACTCCACCGACGCCAACATCTGGGGCGCCACCCACGAGGCCAAGCGGCTGGAGTACCTGGACGCCTCCCTGGAGATCGTCAGCCCGATCATGGGCGTGGCCTTCTGGGACCCGGCAGTCGAGATCCAGACCGAGGACGTCACCGTCGAGTTCGAGTTCGGCCGCCCGGTCCGGATCAACGGCCAGGAGTTCGCCAGTGCCGTTGACCTCGTCCACGAGGCCAACACCATCGGTGGCCGACACGGTCTGGGTATGTCGGACCAGATCGAGAACCGCATCATCGAGGCCAAGAGCCGCGGCATCTACGAGGCCCCCGGCATGGCGCTGCTGCACATCGCCTACGAGCGGCTGCTCAACGCCATCCACAACGAGGACACCCTCGCCACCTACCACACCCAGGGCCGGCGGCTCGGCCGGCTGCTCTACGAGGGCCGCTGGTTCGACCCGCAGTCGCTGATGCTCCGGGACAGCATGCAGCGCTGGATCGGCCACCCGGTCACGGGCAGCGTCACCCTGCGGCTGCGGCGCGGCCAGGACTACTCGGTCATCGACACCCAGGGCCCGAACTTCAGCTACCACCCCGAGAAGCTGTCGATGGAGCGCAGCGTCGACGCCGCGTTCGTCCCGGACGACCGCATCGGCCAGCTGACCATGCGCAACCTCGACATCGCCGACTCGCGCAGCAAGCTGGAGCAGTACGCGGTGCACGGCCAGCTGGCGCCGTGGAGCGGCCTGATCGGCGAGCTCGCCCCCGGCGGCGCGGCTCCCATCGCCGCCGGTACCGGTGCCGAGGGGGGCTCCACCGCGCTCGACCACGCGGCGATCGAGTCCGGCACCGACTGACGCACCTCGCGCCCGCGCAGGGCCGTCGCACCCCAGTGGTGCGGCGGCCCTGCGCCGCTCCCCGCCCGCCCCGGCTCCCCTTGCCCCACCCAGCCTCCCCCTGCCCCGCCCCCCACGCCCGCCCTCACCCGAACGGCGGCGCCGGCCGTGCGGCACCCATCCGCTGGTGGCTGAATGGCGGATGGCGCCCGGCGACGGGAAGGCAGGTCCGGGGATGGGTGAGGCGATCGGCCCGATGCTGGCCTCCGCGGTGGCGGTCGCACTCAGCCCGCTGCCGCTGATCGCCCTCCTCCTGATCCTCGTCTCAGCGCGCCGCCGGGCCAACGGGATCGCCTTCACGGCCGGCTGGCTGCTCGGCCTGGCCGTGCTGGTGGCGGCCGTCGTGACGGCGGGCACCGTGCTGAGCCCCGCCCGCGCCACGCCGGCCTGGCCGTCCTGGCTGAAGCTCGCCCTCGGCGTCGTCCTCCTCCTGTTGGCCGCCCGGCAGTGGCGCGAACGGCCGCGCCCCGGCCGGGTCACCGCACCACCGGTCTGGCTGCTCTCGATCGACCGGCTGACCGCCGCCCGGTCCGCCGGCCTCGCTGTGATCCTGGTCGTGGCCCAGCCGAAGACCCTGGTCCCGGCCGTCGGCGGAGCCGCCTCCATCGCCGCCGCACCGGTCGGCGTCGGGGAGAAGGCGGTGGCCGCCGTCGTGATGGTGCTGCTCGGCTCGCTGGGAACCCTGCTGCCCCTGGTGGTCCACCTCCTGGGCGACGACCACGCGCGGCATGCCCTCGGCGAGTGGCGGGCCTGGACGGCCACACACAGCGCCGCAATCATGATCACCGTCCCGCTGCTGCTCGGCACCGAGTACGTGGGTGCCGCCGTCTCCGGGCTCACCTGAACTCCCCGGCCGCCGAAACCCTCCCACCCCGGCCCCGATCGGCCCGATCCAACCCCCGCCCCGCCTGGCGCCCCCGTCCCCGCCACCCCATCCCCTTCACCGAATCCGCACCACCCCCCGCCCCCGCACCGCCCGGACCCCCAACCGCCCGGGGTCCGCCCTCGGTCGCGCCGCCACCGCCTCCCGCACCGTCAGCAGGATCTCGCCGTCGTAGCGCTCGGCCAGCGCCCGCGCCAGCTCTGCCGCCCCACCCGGCCCGACGTCGGGCGCCAGCTCCGGCAGCCGACCCGGGGCACTGAGGTCCTGGGCCTGGGCGGCCCAGCGGGCCGCGTCACGCCGCTCCCCCTCGGCGGTGTAGTGCACCGCCAGACAGTGCACGGCCAGCTGGTCCCCGTACTGGGCGGCTATCCGCCACCAGAAGACGCCGTCCGCCGTGCGGCCCATGCCATACAGCAGGCAGCCGAGGGTGCGGAAGGCGGTCTTCTCGGCAAGTTCGAGGTCCAGGGCCAGTTCCCCCGGCTCCACCGCGCCCGCCACCCCCGTGCACAGGTGCCGCAGGTCGCGCCGCAGCTCCGCCCGCCCCCCGGCCCACCGAGGCTGTCCCGGGACCGCCCCCGGGCCGGCGCCCGACCCCGGACCGGAACCGGCGCCCGCCCCCGCTCCCGTGCCGAGCCCGGAGCCCGCCCCCGCTGCCGCTCCCGGGCTCGGCCCCGAGGCCGGAGCGTGCGGCGGCCGGGCACCGGCGGGCGGCCGGGCGGGGCGTTCACGCACCGTCGAAGCGGGCCGTCGGGAGGCGGCGAGCCGCTCGGCCAGGCGGCGCGTGAAGTCCACCGGATCGTGGTCGTCGAACTCCCGCTCCAGCTCGACGGCGTGCGCGCGCAGCAGGTCCACGACCCTCATGTCCGCGCCCCGCCGTCGTCCGGGTGCTCCAGCAGGTATTCCAGGTGGCGCCGCCCGAGGCTGTAGTAGGTGCGGGCCGTGGTGTGCGCGATACCGAGGGACCGTCCGATGTCGTGGTACGACAGTCCCGCCTGGCGCAGCCGGACCACGTCGGCCTGGACCGGCGCGGCCCGCGCGAGTTCCTCCATCGCCCAGTCCAGGGCGTCCAGCTCGGCGAGCTCGTTCAGATCGTCCTGGCTGGTGTCGGGACGGCGCTGGGCGATCACCCGCTGCCGCTTGCGTTCGGTGCGCCGGCGCTCGCGCAGCACGTCCACCACCGCGTCCTTGACGATCTTGAAGGCGAAGGCCTGCGGATCGGGACTGGCCAGGGCCCGGCGCCAGTTCTTGTAGAGCGCGGTGCCCGCGTTCTGGACGGCGTCCTGGGCGTCCTCACGGTGCCGCAGGCGCTGTTGGGCGTAGCGGAGGTAGCCGGAGTTCTCTCGGGTGAAGAAGGCCTCGAAGTCGTTCGGCAGGTCGCCGAGCGGGTCGGCTCGCAGGCCCCGCTCCTCGCCCGGCCCAGGAGTGGTCACGCGGGCCCCCCTTTCGTCGGTCAGCTGGCCGGCCCGCCTGGTGGCACGCCGACGGCCCCTTGGGGGCTCGTGGTGTAACCGTCCGGGAGGTCCGGGATGTTGACCGGATCGGGCAGACAATTGCCGAACGATTCCGTTCACTTATGAACAGCACCGCTGACCTGCCGCTTCGCCCTCACGAACCCGACCGGCACATCCGCAACGTGACCCAGATCACAGCGCGCACACTGGTGGCTCGACAAGCCCCGTGGCGCCACCCCGGCACACCCACATCCCCCCGGACCCACCCCGCACAGCCACCCCGGCGACCCCGCCCCCTCGGAATCACCCCGCACCCCTACGGCCCCGCACGCGCACAACCCTGCGGCCCTGCGACCCGGCGGCTGCGACCCTACGGCGCCGGCTCCACCTCCGCCGCGTCCAGCGCGGCGGTCACCCGGTCCAGCAGCCCGCGCAGCGCGGCCAGGTCCTCGACCGGCAGGCCGGTCGCCGCGAGCAGCCGGCGCGGGACCTGCCCGGCCCGCTCGCGCAGCGCCGACCCCTCGGGAGTCAGGCGGACGGTGACCGAGCGCTCATCCTCCGAGCTCCGCTCGCGGCTCACCAGCCCGGCCGCCTCCAGGCGCTTGAGCAGCGGGGAGAGCGTCCCGGAATCCAGCCGCAGCCGCTCGCCGATCCGCTTGACGGGCAGCCCGCCCTCCTCCCACAGCACCAGCATGACCAGGTACTGCGGGTAGGTCAGTCCAAGGTCCCGCAGCAGCACCCGGTACACGCCGCCAAAGGCGCGGGAGGCCGCGTTGAGCGAGAAGCAGATCTGCTGGTCGAGGCGGAGCAGTTCCTCGTCCGCCATGTCGGAGTGGGTGGTCATGGGCCCATGGTACCGATCGCCATCACGCCATTGAGTTGTGCGCAATTGAATTGCGTGCTCTACTTGTCACAGCGCAGCGACGCCCGAGTGGCCGCCGCGAAGCGCATCGGACCGGCAACCGCCGGGACGCCCGATCGCAGGAACACCCAGGACCCGAAGGGAAGCCACCATGGACGCGCTCTACACCGCAGCCGCCACCGCCAACGGCCGGGAGGGCCGTGCCGTCAGCTCCGACGGACAGCTGGACCTCACGCTGGCCATGCCGCCCGCGCTCGGCGGCAGCGGCCAGGGCACCAACCCGGAGCAGCTCTTCGCCGCCGGCTACGCCGCCTGCTTCGCCAGCGCCCTCGGCCTGGTCGGCCGGCAGGCCCGGGTGGACACCAGCGAGGTCTCGGTGACCGCCGAGGTGTCCATCGGCAAGGACGAGGCCGGCTTCGCCCTCGCCGTCGTGCTGCGCGTCGAGCTGCCCGAGTCCCTCGCGGGCGAGACCGGCGAGCTGCTGGTCAAGCAGGCGCACGAGGTCTGCCCGTACTCCCGCGCCACCCGGGGCAACGTCCCGGTCGAGCTGGTCGTCGAGTAACCATCCCGCCGACCGGTCACCGGAGCCCCCACCGACGGACCGGGCCCGCCGCGCGCGAACCGCGGCGGGCCCGGTCCGTCGTGCCCGGGTCAGTCGCCGCCGCCCGGCCCGTTCGCCGAACGCAGCGTCTCCAGTCGGTGCCGGTACTCCTCCGCGTCGATCTCGCCCCGTGCGAACCGCTCCGCGAGCAACTGCTCCGGGCTCACGCCCTGGCTCCCCTGCCCTACCTGGCCCCAGCCCCGCGGGCCGTCCCGCCCGGAATCCCCGGCGCCCGGAGCCGTCCGGCCGGGCGGATTCGGGTGCCGCGAGCGCGATATGTAACGGAACAGAGCCACGGCCAGGAGCACGAGGATCACCAGGAACAGCAGCATCGCGAACGCCATCAGCCCCGCGCCCCAGCCACCAACGACGTGGCCGTGTCCGTGCCAGTACCTCATCAGGACCTCCTCCGACCCCGTCAGGGCCCGCCGAGGCGAGCAGCGCCTTACCACCATCGTGCGCCCGTCACCGGTGAAAGCGGTGTGAGGGAAGCCTGAGAAAACGGTCCGGCGCTCGACCCGGCGCTCACCGGGGTAGCGTGCCGCTCGTGACCCACCACCCGCCGCCGCCCACGCCCCATCCCCAGCCGCGCACGCCCCATCCCCAGCGGCCCACGTCTCAGCAGCCGCCCATGGCCTTCCACCCGCCGGACGACGACCGCTCCCCCGAGCAGCTCGTCGCCGCCGGGGTGCTGCGGCGACACCCGGACCCGCGCCCCCACCCGGCGCTCGGCCACTCCCCGATCGGCTATGTCGCCACCGCGCTCTGGGCCGAGCTCACCGCCCTCGCCATCGCACCGGCCGCCGCCGAGAGCACCGCCACCGCGCTGCTGCGCGCGATCGCCGACCACGCCGTGGACGCGGCGCTCGCCCCGGGCAACGAACGCGCCCCGCGCGACGACCTGTATGTGACCGACCCCGCCCACATCGGCCCGCACCGCCGGGCGGTCTGGTTCCAGCGTTCCGGCCCACACAACCCGCACGACCCACACAGCATCCACGGCCCGCACCGGCCACACGGCCCCCGCGACCCCCACGACCCCCGAGGCGTGCTCACCCCGGTCGACCCACTCGGCGGGTACGCCCCCCGCGGCCCGATCACCGCCGCGTTCGCTCCCCACGAGCCGTAGCCACCCGCACCGCCGGACCGCGCACGCACGCCCGCACGCTCAGCGGGCGACCTGGAGGCCGTGGCACACCCAGCTCAGCCGGTCCGGCCCGCCGTAGGGCGGCCGGTCGTGGTACGTCCCGTCCGCCACCGACATGTTGACGATCAGGTACGCGTGCCACGCGGACCCGACCCCGTGCAGGTCCGCGTAGACCAGCTCGTCCTCCACGTACCAGTCCACGGAGTTCACGCCGAGCACCACCCGCATGCCGAAGGTCGCCCCCGGACCGATCCCGGCGCTCGCGCCGTGCCAGTACCGGTAGCCGCCCCGGACGTGGTTGGAGATCTCCAGCAGGTCCGGGTTGTCCGGATGGTACTCGAAGACGTCCACCTCGTTGCCGCCGTCCCGCCAGGTCCAGATGGCCGGCCAGGCGCCCAGCTCGACGGGCAGCGTCACGCTCGCCGTCAGCACGTCCCCGGCACGGAGCTGAAAGCCGTCCGGACTGCCCTCGGTGGTCAGCAGGTTGCAGTTCCACAGCCCGCCACTGTGCCGCCTGGTCGCGGTGAACACCCCGTCGGGGCAGTAGTCACGGCTGAGGTAGTCGAGTTTGTGGTCGCTCCGGTTGGTCGGCCCCATCCGGGGATAGGCGCTGCTGCGCCCGGCGATCCACTGACTGGTCGAAGTGAAGTCCGCATCGAACACGACTGCCACGGCAGCCTCCCCGAAGCTCCGGCGTCCCGGCGGTCCGCACCACTGGGCACACAGAGTGAGTTACCCGATACCCTCCGCAGTATGCGGAGCGGATCGTTCGACCCGGGACGAACGTGCGATCCGCGGACGGCGCGGCCGGTCAGCCGACGGGCGCCGCTCCCCCGGCCCCGAGCCGGTCGGTCACCGAGACCACCCCGTCCACCGAGCGGCACAGGTTGAGCACGATCGGCACCAGGTGCGGCTCCGGCACGCTGCCGCTGAGCACCACCCGCCCCTGGTTGACCTCCACCCCGACCTCCGCCGGGCTGACCCCGTCGATCCGGCCGAGCACCTCCTCGACGATCTCCCGCCGGATCACCATGTCCTCGCGCAGGAAGACTCGCAGCAGGTCGCCGCGGCTGACCACGCCGATGACCCGCCCCTCCTCGTCCAGCACCGGCAGCCGCTTCAGGCCGTGCCGGCTCATCAGCCGGGCCGCCGCGACCACACTGGTGTCGGGCATGGTGCAGACCGGCTGCGCCGTCATCAGGTCGGCCGCGGTCACCTCGCCGTCCGGGCCCGCCTGCGCCGACTCGGGCGCGGGCAGCAGGCTGGCCGGGTCCTCCTGCGCGGCCAGGGTGCGCAGCAGGTCGGCCTCCGAGACCACGCCGAGCGGCCGCCCCTCCGGGTCCACCACCGGTACGCCGGTGATGTCGTACTCGCTCAGCAGCGCCACGATCTCCCGGAACCCGGTCTCGGGCGAGACCAGGACCACGGGGCTGGTCATCACGGATTCGACGGTGGCATGCTGCACGCCGGTTCACCTCGTCCAACGATGCTGGTCCGACCCGGCACGAACCGGCCGGTACCGGCAGCATCGCTCGCGGCGGCCGCGATCGCCAGGGGCCAAGGGGCCGAACGGGTGGGACCTTGGGCCCTGACCTGCGAACACGCCCCGTACCGGACCGCACCCCGGCCGTCGAGCGCCCCGCCCGGGCGAGTGCCCAGGTGGAGGCGCTGCTCGACAACGGCACCCGGCTCGGCCCACCGCGCCGAGCCCACGCGTTCAGCCCGTGACCTTCGGACGGCGGGACGGCTCCCGCTCGTAGTCCGGCAGTTCGACGCTGCTGACCTGCTTGCCCAGCTCCAGCATCTTGTCCAGCGCCCAGCGCCGGTTGAGCAGCGCGTTGCGGAACCGCAGCCCCGTGGCCGTGCGCGGCGCGAGGAACGGCCCCGTCCGGTCCCCGCCCTTCTGGCAGCCCTGCGCATAGCCGCGCAGCAGCTTCTCGTAGCGCTCGAACGCGGCCCGGTGGTCGCCGCGCGCCCGGGCCAGCTCGCCCGCCAGGACGTACGCGGCCACCACCGCCGTTCCGGTGCCCATGCCGCCGATGGTCGCGCCGAAGGCCGCGTCACCGATCAGGGCGATCCGGCCGGTCGACCAGGCGGGCACGTCGGCGCGGCTGATCGAGTCGAAGTACAGCCCGGGAGCGGCGTCCAGGCTCTCCAGCAGCTGCGGCACCCGCCAGCCGAGGCCCGCGAAGGCGGCCCGGATCAGCGCCTTCTGCTGTGCCGGGTCGTGGCGGTCGTAACGCAGTTCGGGCGAGGCGAAGAGGCAGAACGCACCGGCCCGGGTCGGGTCCCGGTGGGCGGAGCCGACGGACATCAGCCGGCCGGGGACGTTGAGGCCGACCCCGCCGACCGGCAGTCCGAGCTCGTTGGGCAGCTGCCAGGTCGCCGCGTAGTAGCCGAGGTGGCGGACGTAGCGCCGCTCGGGGCCGAAGGCGAGCCGGCGGACGTTGGAGTGCAGTCCGTCGGCACCGACCACCAGGTCGAACTCGCGCGGCGCTCCGCGCCGGAAGGCGACCCGGACCCCGCCCGGGGTCTCCTCCAGCGCCGTGATCGAGTCGCCGAAGACGTACTCGGCGCGGACGCTGCTGTGCCGGTGGAGCAGCTGGGCCAGCTCGCCGCGCGGGACCTCCAGGTCGCCACCGGCGAACTCGGCGGGCAGGTGCAGCAGGCGGCGCCCGTCGGGGCCCACGAAGGTCATCGGACTGCCGCCGGTGCCGAGCGCGCGCAGTTCCTCCAGGAGGCCCATCCGCTCCAGCACGGTCAGGTGGGTGCGGCCGCGGAAGTCGACGTCCTGACCGCCGTCGCGCAGTGCGGGGGCCAGCTCGACCACGGTCACCTCGAAGCCGTACCGGCCCAGCCAGTGGGCCAGCGCAGGGCCGGCGATGCTCGCGCCCGAGATCAGGACCTTGGTGCTCACGGAAACCACTCCGTCCGAGGGCTGGGAAACTGTGTCTGGCGGACACTGTTCATTGCTGTGTACGGTAGACACAGTTGGATCGGGAGGGCAACCCCCAGGTGGAAACCCCGGGGCGGAGACACAGCCGGCAGCCCGGGACGGAACCTGGACGTGGCCCCGGGACGGGAGCGGATGATGGCCGAGGCGGCGAACGACACGGTGCGGCTGCTCTGGGGGCCACCGGCCAAGCCCACCCGGGGGCCGAAGCCGGCCCTCAGCCTGGAGCGGATCGCCGCAGCCGGGGTCGAGGTCGCCGACGCGGAGGGGCTCGGCGCAGTCTCCATGCAGAAGGTGGCCGGGCAGCTCGACTTCACCAAGATGTCGCTCTACCGCTATGTCCCCGGCAAGGCCGAACTGATCGCCCTGATGGTCGAATCGGCCGTCGACACGCCCCCGGTGGCGCCGGAGGGCACCGGCTGGAGGGAGCAACTCACCGTCTGGGCGCACCGCCTGGCCGAATCCTTCGCCCGGCACCCGTGGCTGCTGGACGCCACCGTCGGCGCGCGGGCGCTCGGCCCGAAGGAACTCGCCTGGCTGGAGCAGGTGGTGGCGGCACTCGACGGCCACGGGCTGACCGGGCCCGAACGGATGGACGCCGCCGTCCTGCTCACCGGGCACGTGCGCGGGATCGCCGCGCAGTCCCGCGCCGCCGGCCCGGCCGGCAATCCGGAGGCCGAACTCCTCGCCGCCCTCGGCACCGTGGTCCAGGAGCACGCCGACCGCTTCCCCGCCGTCGCCGCCGCCATGTCCGACCCGGGCGGTCGCGACCAGGCACTGGAGTTCGGCCTGGAGCGCATCCTGGACGGACTGGCCGCCCTGATCGAGCGCCGTACGGAAGCCGCCTGACCCGCGGAGCCGCCCCGGCGGGTCACGTCCCGGAAAAACCGCTCGGACCGCCGCCCGGCCGCTCGCTAGGATCGCGCCCCATGGCGATGTTCGTGCACCTGACCGCCGCGGCGAACGCGCCGCGCATCCGCCGCGCCGGAATCCGCGCCGACAGCCAGGGCCAGGGCGGCGTGCGCGGGGTGTACTGCTTCCCCGTGCTGCCCTCCTACACGCTGACCCACCAGTGGCTGCGCGAGCTGGCCCGGTTCGGACCCAAGGGAGCACTGATCGCGGTGCACCTCCGGCTGGACGACGAGCAGGAGGTCCTCACCGGGCACTACCGCGACCGCGCCCGGGACGCCCAGCAGCCGCTGCGGGCCGCCCAGGCGGTCCGGCGGATCGGCGCACTGGCCGACCCGCGCGGCTGGGAGGTGTTCCTGCCACGCGCGGTCGGCGCCCGCGAGGTGCACCGGATCCGCGCCGTGCCGCAGGTCACCGGCTGGCGCTACCTCCCGGGCGCCCACGGCACCCGGCCCTGTACCTGTTTCGGATGCCGCATCTACGGCGAGTACGGCAGCCGCCGTCTTCGCGAGCGCCATCCGCACCCGCTGGACGGCCCGCCGCCGCCCGTCCCCGTGCTGCTCGCGCGGATCGCGGCAGCCGGCGAACCGGGCGATCCCGCCGAACTGCGCTCCGCGCTGCACTGGTTCGGTCTGCGCCGACGCGGCCCGGTGGACCGCCTCGCCCGCCTGGCCGCCCACCCGGACCCGGAGGTGCGGAAGGACCTGGTCTGGAGCGTCGGCCGCTGGTCCACCCCGGGCGTCGCCGAACTGCTGGACGGCTTGGCGGGCGATCCGCACCCGGAGGTCCGCGCTGCCGTCGCGGCGGTCCGGGGTGACTGAGGCCCCGGCCGCCGTCAGGTCGTGCGCCGGCGTCAGGAGACGCGCTTGAGCTGCCAGGAGTTCTTCTCGAGGCTCGGCACCGCGGAGTAGTTGCAGCCGGCGCTGTAGTAGCTGCTCACGATCGTCCAGCCGGCCGGCGGCCAGGTGGAGGCGCAGGCGTTGACCACGGTGCCGACCGGGTAGCCGGTGAGCTGCATGATCTTCTTGGTGTTCGGGTTGAACCCGGAGCCGCAGCCGGCGCTGTTCCACCACTGGACGTCCACGTAGCCGCCCGGCGTCAGCGAGGAGGAGCAGATGGTGCTGGTGTCACCGGGCGCGGCCTGGGCCGTCCCCATGGTCAGGGTCAGTGCGGCGGCGGTACAGCCCAGGGTCAGCGCGGCGGCGCGAAGGCGAATCACGGGGTTCGGCTCCTCTCGGCGACGCGGCGCGTCCGCGTCCCGCCCATTCCTATCCGTGCCGCTGCGTCCACGGACAGCGACTTTCCGGCCCGACCCGCGGCGCGTTCTCGCCCCTCGCCGACGGCCCGGCCCACCATCACGCCGCTGAGCTGCGCGATCTCCTGTCGACGTGCCCGTTCGCCCGATCCGGGTGATCATGGGACGAACCGCGTCATCGGCGATTCGGCGCACCGGGCCGTCGGCCCGGGGAGCGCCCGGAAGGTGGACCGCGATGTTCCAGCTCCTGTGGATTCTGCTCATCGGCTTCGTTCTGGGCGTGATCGCCAAGCTGATCCTGCGCGGACCGCAGTCGATTCCCTGGTGGTTGACCATGCTGCTCGGCGCCGCCGGGGCCTGGCTCGGCAACGCCGTCTCCGGCTGGATCGGCGTCCGCCACACCTCGGGCATCGACTGGATCCGCCACATCCTGCAGCTCGTCTTCGCCGTCGCCCTGGTGGCCTTCGTCTCCCCCGCGTGGAGCAGGTCCCGCCAGAACCGCTGACCGGCCGGGGCCGGATCGCCACCGGCCGGAGTGGTGTCAGGGCTGCGTGCAGGACTCCCGCCAGGACCCGCCGGACGGACGGGTCGCCGGGTGCCTGCTCCACGTCCGTGACGGCCGGGCGGCCTCCGCCGGCCGGACGAGCCGTTCGCGGACGACGAGGGCTGATGCGGCCGCGCCGTTCAGCCCACGTGCACGGCCGGGCGGCGTGAGCGGTCCGGTTCGGCTTCGCGCAGTACCTCACGGGTGACGGGGGCGATCTCGCCCTGTCCGAACAGGAAGAACCGCAGGAACTGGGCGAAGGGGTTGCCCTCGGTCCACTCGAAGTAGATGTGCGGCTGTTGCCCGGTGAGGTCGCGGACCTGGAGCAGCAGGGCGGCCAGTGCGTTGGGCACGCTGGAGCTCTCCAGCGTCAGCACCCGGTAGCGGTTGTGCAGCACCTCGCCGCGCACGGTCAGTTCGGCCTCGAAGTCGGACGGGTCGAGCACGGTGACCTCGACGAAGACCAGGTCGTCCTCGGCCGGGATGTCGTTGTCCCGCCGGATCTGGTGGATCTTGTCGCGGTACTCGGCTAGGTCCCGGCTGTTCGGCTCGTTGGCGATCAGCCGCAGCGGGCGGTGGGTGTAGTCCCGGACGAACCGCTCGGCGACGTCGTCCAGCACCACGTCCGTGACGCGCAGTTCGAAGGCGCGCTTGAGCCGGGAGAGGAAGGAGACCAGCATGATGCCCGCGATGAAGCAGGCGCCGATCTTGACGCCGTCCGGCCGCTCGGCGATGTTCACCGCCGTGGTGTAGAGGAACACCGCGGCGATCACCGCGAAGCCGGTCCGCCAGCGGCGCCCGGCCCTGTGGGCGGCGATGGTGACGGCGATGGCGGCCGAGGAGATCAGCACCAGCACGCCGGTCGCGTACGCTCCGCCCTGGGCGTCCACGCTCGCGTCGAAGATCCAGGTCACCAGGAAGGCGATCAGGGTGAGCACGATGACGGTCGGTCGCACCGCGCGGGCCCAGTGCGGGGCCATGCCGTAGCGGGGCAGGTAGCGCGGCATCAGGTTGAGCAGCCCGGCCATCGCGGAGGCCCCGGCGAACCAGAGGATGGCGATGGTGGAGAGGTCGTAGACGCTCCCGAAGGCGCTGCCCAGGTACTCGTGGGCGAGGTAGGCGAGCGCCCGCCCGTTGGCCTGGCCGCCGGCCTTGAACTGGTCGGCCGGGATGAGCAGCGTGGTGATGAAGCTGGTGGTGATCAGGAACACGCTCATGATCGCGGCGGCGGTGGTCAGCAGCTTGCGGGCGCCGCGGATGCGGCCGGTGGGCTTCTCCTCGGTGTCGTCCGGGTCGCCCTCGATGTGCGGCATCACGGCGACGCCGGTCTCGAAGCCGGACAGGCCGAGCGCCAGCTTCGGGAAGACGATGAGCGCGACGCCGATCATCGCGAACACGTTGCCGTGCTCCACGACCAGCGCGTCCGTCCAGGCGCTGAACACGTGCGGGGCCTTGAGCACGTGCCACAGCCCGTTGACCACCACCACCACGTTCAGTGCGAGGTACACCGCGACCAGCACCACGGCCAGGCCGATCGCCTCACTGAAGCCCTTGAGGAAGACCGCGCCGAGCAAGGCGATCATGATCATGGTCAGCGTGATCTGCCTGCCGGTCAGGGCGCTGTGCAGGTGCGGGTTCTCGACCAGGTGCGCGCTGGCGTCGGCGGCGGACAGGGTGATGGTGATCATGAAGTCGGTGGCCGCGAAGCCCAGCAGGGTGAGCACGAAGAGCTTGCCCTGCCAGAACGACAGCAGCCGTTCCAGCATCGCGATCGAGCCCTCGCCGTGCGGGCTCTCCTGGGCGACCCTCCGGTAGACGGGCAGTGCGCCGAGCAGGGTGACGACCACCAGCACGATGGTCGCCAGCGGCGAGACCAGGCCGGCCGCGAGCGCGGCGATGCCGGGCTGGTAGCCGAGCGTGGAGAAGTAGTCCAGGCCGGTCAGGCACATGACCCGCCACCAGCGCTGACCCTTCTCCCGCGGCAGTTGGGCGTGCGGGCCGGGGTGCTGTTTGGCCATGTCGGCCAGGCCTTCCAGCATCCAGGCCCGGAACCGCTCGCGCCGGGAGGACGGCCCCCTCCCCGGTTCGGCCGACCCCGACGAAACCACGTGCACCCCTGTCCACGACTCGGCCGGGCGCGCACCGCTCCGGCCCCCCTGTGGCCGCCGGACGGCGGGCCTGGTCAGGCTAGGGGACGGGCTCGCCGGGGCCGGGCAACCCGGCGGGCCGACACGCCCGGGTGCGCCCGTACGGCCCTCCCCGGTGGCGGGCCGTGCCCCGCCGTCCGCATCGGGCGCACGCGCCGGCCGCACTTCCCGGCCACCGAGTGTGTCCGACCACGCCAGACCGTGCCCGACGACGCCCGCGCCCCCGGCCCGGCGCGGCGCGGCGGTCTGCACGGACCTCGTGAAACACGCGAGGATGTCCGCGCGGCCGACGCACCGGGCCGGCGCACTCCAGCGCGCCACCGGCCGGGTCGACGCGCCCACGGACACGGGCCGGGCCCAGGAACGCCCGGGAACAGGGAAACAGGGAGGTCGCGGTGGCGGAGCCGAGCCGGCGGAGGATTCTGGGCCTGGGCCTGATGGCGGCCGCCGTCACCTCCTGCGGCCCCGGTCACCCGCCCACCGCACCGGCCGGCTCCGCGCCCGGCACCGCCGGCCCGGCCGCCGATGGGCACACCGGTCCGAAGAGCGAGCGTTCCCTCCCCGGCAACCCCGACTGGGAGATCACCGACCCCGGCCCTGACGGCGCCGTCGAGGGCTTCGCCGACCGGGTCAGCGTCCTGCCCGGTGAGACCTTCGGCCTGCACGTCTCCACCCCGGCCGCCGCCTTCACCGTCTCCGCCTACCGGATGGGCTGGTACGACGGCGCCCGCGCCCGGCTGGTCTGGCGCCACGAACACGTCCCCGGTGGCCGGCAGGCCGCCCCGCACGTGGACCCGGCGACCCGCACCGTGCTGACCGGCTGGCAGCGCACCCTCGCGGTGGACACCGCCGGCTGGCCCGAGGGCGCCTACCTGCTGCGCCTGGACGCCGAGGACGGCTCCGGCCGGCGCTACGTCCCGCTCACCGTCCGCTCGGCGAGCACCGCCGGAAAGACCGTGATCATGAGCGCCCCGGCGACCTGGCAGGCCTACAACGAGTGGGGTGGCTACAGCCTCTACAACGGCCCGACCGGCGGCCTGGCCACCCGCTCGCTGAAGGTCGTCTTCGACCGGCCGTACGACTACGACCACGGCGCCGGACTGTTCCTGGTCTACGAGGCGCCGCTGGTCGCCCTCGCCGAGCGGCTCGGCCTGCCGCTCGCCTACACCACCGGCATCGACGTCGCCCGCGAGCCCGGTCTGCTGGCCGGGGCGAGCGCCGTCCTGTCACTGGGCCACGACGAGTACTGGTCCCCCGAGCAGCGGGCCAACGTGGTCGCGGCCCGCGACGCCGGAACCAACCTGGCGATCCTGGGCGCCAACTGCTGCTTCCGCCGGGTCCGCTTCGAGCCGACCGACCTCGGGCCGGACCGCACCGTGGTCTGCTACAAGGACGCCTGGGCGCAGGACCCGGGCCACCGGTCGGGTGCCCCGGCGACCACCGACTTCCGGGTCGGCCCGGGCGCCGACCCGGAGAGCTCGATGCTCGGCGTCATCTACGACGGCTACCCGGTGGACGCCCCGTACGTGGTCACCTCGCCCGGGCACTGGGCCTTCGAGGGGACGGGGGTCGCGGCGGGGGCGTCCTTCCCGCACCTGGTCGGGGTGGAGTACGACCGGGTGGACACCGGCTTCCCCACCCCGCGCCCGATCGAGGTGATCGCCCACTCCCCGGTGGTCTGCGAGGGCCGCCGCTCCCACTCCGACACCGCCTACTACACGGTGCCGAGCGGAGCCGGGGTGTTCGCCACCGGGACGATGCGCTGGGTCGAGGCGCTGGAGGCCCGCGGCCCCGGCGGCGGCAAAGCCGACCACGGCATCGACTCGCACGCCGGGGACCTGGTCCGCCAGGTCACCGAGAACGTCCTGCGCGCCTTCGCCGCCGGCCCGGCCGGCCGTACCCGCCCGGCCCTGGACAACCTTGCCGACGTCTACGGCACGGCGTAGCGGGCCCGGCTCAGCCGGCCGTGATCTGCCGTTCCGGGCGGAGGCGGCCCGTCATGGTACCGGATCGTGACCGAACGGACTTCCGCCCCCCGGCCGGGGTGAGGGACGCACCGCGCCGCCGATACACTCACACGGTTCAATCAGTGCAGGTGATCAGGAAATCCGACCGGTGTGGCACCATGCCGCCGGCGAGGCACGAGGGAAACAGAACATGGTCGAGGCCTCCCCCAAGGTCGTTGTGGTCGTCCCCACGTACAACGAGCGGGAGAACCTCCCGGTCCTCGCGGGCCTGCTCGCGGAGCTTCCGGTGCCCAACCTGCACCTGCTGGTGGTCGACGACAACTCCCCCGACGGCACCGGCGAGATCGCCGACAAGCTCGCCGCGGACTCCGGCGGCACCGTGGGCGTGCTGCACCGCACCGAGAAGGACGGCCTCGGCCGCGCCTACCTGGCCGGCATGGCCAGGGCCCTGGACGAGGGCGCCGACGTCGTGGTGCAGATGGACGCCGACCTCTCCCACCCGGCCTCGGCGATACCCGCGATGGTCGAGGCGCTGCTCGCCGACGACACCGCCGTGGTGCTGGGCTCCCGCTACGTCGACGGCGGCTCGACCGCCGAGGAGTGGCCCTGGCACCGCAAGGCGCTCTCCGCCTGGGCGAACCTCTACGTCAACGCGATCCTCAGCCTCGGCGTGAAGGACGCCACCGCCGGCTTCAAGGCCTGGCGGGCCGACACCCTGCGCGCCATCGACCTGCCGACCGTCCGGAGCAACGGCTACTCGTTCCAGGTCGAGATGAACTACCGGGTCGTCAAGCAGGGCATGACGATCCGCGAGGTGCCGATCCGCTTCGAGGAACGGATCGAGGGCGCCTCGAAGATGAGCGTGGGCGTCCAGGTCGAGTCCGCGCTGGCACCCTGGAAGCTGCGCTTCAACCGCGAGAACTGAGGCGGGTCCGGCCGACACGCCTCAACGGGCACGCGGCCCGTTCCGATCCGGCCCGATGCGGTCGTACGGGTGGCCGGACGGCCCCGGGAGCGGTGCGAGCGGTGGCTGCGGGGAAAGAAGGGCGACATGGTCCTTCCTTCGGAGACACTCGCGGACCTGGTCCGCCGCAGCGCCCGGGAACCCTTCGTGGTCCAGACCGTCCGGGCCACCGTCGCGGCCACCATCTCCTATGCGGTGGCGACGCAGCTGAGCAGCGAGCCCGCCCCGCTGACGGCACCGCTGACCGCGCTGCTAGTCGTGCAGGTCACCGTCTACTCGACGCTCAAGACCAGCATCCGCCGGGTCACCTCGGTGGTGGTCGGAGTGCTGATCGCGATCGGGTTCAGCGCCGTGGTCGGGCTCTCCTGGTGGAGCCTGGGGCTGATCATCCTGGCCTCGCTGGTCGTCGGCCGGTTCGTCCGGGTCGAGGAGTTCGTCCAGGAGGTCGCGATCAGCGCGATGCTGATCCTGGGCGTGACCAAGCTTGCCTCGCAGGCCTGGGACCGGGTGCTGGAGACGCTCATCGGCGCCGCTGTCGGCCTGCTGTTCAACCTGCTGTTCGCGCCGCCGGTCTGGGTGGACACCGCCGGGGAGTCCATCGAGGACCTCGCCCGGCGCGCCCGCCAGCTGCTGCTCGACATCTCCGAGGAACTGGGCCGCCCCACCCCGGTGGCCCGGGCCGCCGAACGGCTGCACGAGGCCCGCCGGCTGGACCAGGCGATCGCCGACGTGGACGCGGCGCTGCGCCAGGCCGAGGACAGCCTGCGGTTCAACCCGCGGATCAGCGAGGGGCTGCTGTCCCGGCTGGTGCTGCGCACCGGGCTGGACACCCTGGAGATCTGCGTCGTCGTGATCCGGGTGCTGGCCCGCTCGCTGACCGACCTGGCCAAGCGGCGCGGGCCCGGGGAACGGCTCTTCCCGCCGGACGTCGCGGTGGGGCTGGAGGAGCTGCTGGCGCACATCGGCGGCGCGGTGGTGAGCTTCGCGGTACTGGTGACGACCCAGGTGAGCAGCAGCGCCGAGGAGGCGGAGGAGCGGCTGACCTCCGAGCTGGCGGCGGCCTGGGCCTGCCGGGAGAACGTCGCCCAGGTGCTGTTGCGCAGGGTCCGGGAGCACCCGGAGGCCTGGCAGCTGCACGGTTCGATACTGGCCGAGGTGGACCGCATCCTGGACGAGCTGGACCTGGAGCACCGCAGTCGGCGGCTGATGGAGGAGCTGGACCGGGCCTCGGTGGCGAACCGGGAGCGCTTCTCCCGCTACGCCGGACTGCGCCGCCTGGTGCGCGGCGAGCGGGCCCGCGGCGACCGGACGCCCGTCAAGGCGAAGCGCCCGGCGGCGTAGGCCGGGCGCCGTTGCGAAGCCGCTGTCGGGGCTTCGGAAGTCAGGAGGTCAGGGGTCGGGGCCACCAGGTCAGAGGCCCCGGGGTCAGGGCATCAGCCAGGGCTGCTGCGGCAGCGGGTGGCCGGTCTCCAGGTAGGTCTTGAGGTTGGCGAGCACCGCCGACCAGCCCTGTTCGGCGTCCGCCCGCGCGGCCTCATCGGCGAGGTTCTCGTGGGTGACGGTGAGCCGGGTGAGGTCCTGCCAGCCCTGGATCTCGAAGGTGACCCGGGAGGGCCAGCCGGCGCGCTGCTCCTGCGGCCCGGCCCAGGTGGTGACCAGCCGGTGCGGACGGTCGACCGCCTCGACGGTGCCGATGACGTCGGCGATGCCGGAGCCGTCGGCCCGCTGGTGCTCCCAGGGCGCCCCGGGCAGCCAGGTGGAGACGTTGCGGTGGCCCCAGTAGAGGCCGGACTCGTCGGCGTTGGTGAGCGCGTGCCAGACCCGCTCGGGGGTGGCCCGCAGGTAGGTGATGCCGCGGTGGCCGAGGGCGGTCACGGCCTCACCCCTCGGCCGCGGCGAGCAGCGGCCGGATCTCGATCTTCCGCATCCGCAGCATGGCCGTCATCACGCGGCCCGCCTTGGCCCGGTCCTCGTCGGCGATCAGGTCGAGCAGCACCCGCGGGGTGATCTGCCAGGAGAGGCCGTAGCGGTCCTTGAGCCAGCCGCACGGGCCCTCCTGGCCGCCGTCGGCGCTGAGCTTGGCCCAGAGTTCGTCGACCTCCCGCTGGTCGTCGCACTCCACCTGGAGCGAGATCGCCTCGGTGAAGTGGAACTCGGGGCCGCCGTTGAGTGCCACGTACTCGCGGCCGGCGAGCTCGAACTCGACGGTCATCACCGAGCCGGCCGGACCGGGGCCGGCCTCGCCGTAGCGGGTGGTCCCGGTGATCCGGGAGTTCGGGAACAGGGTGGTGTAGAAGGCGGCGGCCTCTTCGGCCTGGTCGTCGAACCAGAGGAAGGTGGTGATTTTCTGCATGCGCCCGACGGTAGCCGCGGGCTGCGACGGGGCGGCCGAGCCACGGCCGGGGATCACCGGATCGGCGCCCCGGGGCCCGTCCTCGGGCTCCCGACTGCGGGAGTCCGAGGACGGGCCCGGTGCCGGCGGCGTCGCGTCAGTACAGCCGGCCCGCGTAGCGCTGGACGAAGCGCTGACCGGTGTGGGCGGTCACGACGACGTCGTAGCGGCCCTGCTTGTCCAGCGGCCAGGCCAGGTTGGCCTGCTTGCCGGGCTTGACCCAGACGGTCTGCGCGGTGCCCGCGAAGTCGTTGGGCGCGGCGGTGAAGGCCAGGTCGGTCATCCCGTCGTTGGCCACCTGGAGGGTGAGCTTCGAGTTGCCGTGCAGGTCGGCGGTGACGATCGGCACGCCGATGTCGTTCTGGCCGTCCTGCCCGTCGCGGACCACCGTGCCGGCGAACCGGCGGACGAAGCCGTCCGGGCCGTGCACGGTGAAGTCGTAGCGGCCGTTGGTGGCGGCGGCGTCCCAGACGTACCGGGCGGTGGCGCCGGGCGCGACGGTGTACGGGGTGCCGGCGAACGGGAGCAGGATGTTCGGGTAGACGGTGTACGGGAAGGCCACCGAGCCGTCGTTGCTCATCGTGCAGGTGACCTTGCCGGTCTTCCGGTCCACCTCGACGTCGGCCCACGGCTGGTACGGCAGCGGGCGGTGCGGGCGCTCGCCCCGCTCCTGGACCGGCATCGCCTGGGCACCGACCGGCGGCAGCGCGACGCCGGGCAGCCGGGTGCCCGCGTCGGCCCTGGCCATCAGGGCCTTGGTGTCGGGCAGCGCCGGGATGGAGTGCTCCGGGGCGGCGAAGTCGAAGCAGCTGGTGAGGTCGCCGCAGACGGCCCGGCGCCAGGCCGAGATGTTGGGCTCGGCCACCCCGGTGACCAGCTCCATGAAGCGCAGCACCGAGGTGTGGTCGAAGACCTGGGAGTTGACCCAGCCGCCGCGCGACCACGGCGAGATGACCCAGAGCGGCACCCGGTTGCCGAGGCCGATGGCCCGTCCCTGGGTGAACTCCTCGGGGGTGCCGGGCTCGGGGGTGGGCGGGACGACGTGGTCGAAGTAGCCGTCGTTCTCGTCGTACATCACCAGGAAGACGGTGTGCCGCCAGACCTCCGGGTTGGACATCAGCGACTGCAGGGCCTGGTCGACCCAGTGCGCCCCGTAGGCCGGGCCGGCCTCCGGGTGCTCGGAGAACAGGTAGGGCGCGACCAGCCAGGAGACGGTCGGCAGGGTGCCGTCCTTGCAGTGGCGGTCGAAGTCGGTGGGGTCGAACTTGGTCATCGCGTTGATGTAACGCGGGTCGTCGTGCGGGAAGTTGTGGAACTGCTTGAAGTAGGAGAGCGCGTTGTCGTCGTAGTCGCCGGTGCGGTCGTCCTTGCTCGGGTTGTGGTAGACGCGCCAGGTGACGCCGGCCGCCTCCAGGCGCTCGGCGTAGGTGGTCCAGTCGGCGACGGGGTTGTCGGTGACCGGGGTGTTGTCGATCCACGGGCCGGTGGTGCCGTCGCGGCCGGGGCCGGCGGTGCCGGTCCACAGGTAGAGCCGGTTGGGGTCGGTCGGGCCGGCCAGCGAGGTGAAGTAGGCGTCGCAGATCGTGAACGCGTCGGCCAGGGCGTACTGGTAGGGGATGTCGTCCCGGGTGAAGTAGCCCATGGTGCGCTCGCCCTTGGCGGCGATCCACTTGTTCATCGCACCGTTGTTGATGGCCTGGTGGCCGGTGGCCCAGTCGTGCGGGAGGCCGCCGGCGTTCTGCGCGTTGTACTTGGCGGTGTCCATGCGGTACGGCAGCATCACGCCGCCGTCGCTGCGCCGGCTGTCGGGCTGGCGGAAGACGTCGGTGCCGTCCGGGAACTGGAGCGCCTGCTTGTCGCCGAAGCCGCGGACGCCGGCCAGGGTGCCGAAGTAGTGGTCGAAGGAACGGTTCTCCTGCATCAGGACGACGACGTGCTTGACGTCCTTGATGGTGCCGGTGAGCGGGGTGCCGGGCTTGGCACCGACGGCGGGGGCCGGGGCGGCGGCGGCCTGGGCGGCCGTCAGGCCGGTCAGGGCGGTGGCGCCGGCGGCCGCGGTGGCGCCGACGAAGGTGCGGCGGGAGAGTTCGGACATGACGAACTGGCCTCTCGGGGCTGGAGGTTGGGGAGCCGGTGCGCTCAGAGCTGGAAGGTGGCGACCGCGGCGGCGGTGTCGGAGGGCCACTCGTTGGCGGCGGAGCCGGGCTCGGGCTGCGGCCAGTCGGCAACCAGGGTGTGCGCCTCGACCAGCTTCAGCGGGCCCGCGTACTGGACGTAGTCGATGCGGTCCTGCGGCTCGGGGCGGTCGCCGCGCCGCTTGCGGGTGGGCGACCAGGTGGCGCCCGGGGCCTTGACCGGGTCGCGGTTCTCCTCGCGGAAGGTGTCGGTCAGTCCGGCGGCCTGGAGCGCCACGGTGACCGGCCAGGCGAGCGCGCCGGCCCCCTGGTGCGCGGCGGCGGTGGCGGCCGTCCAGTCCCGGTGCGAGGGCGAGGAGAGCGCGCCGGCCAGCACCACCGGGGTGCGCCGGGCGATGTCCGCACGGACGGCGGCGGCCAGCGCCTTCGCCTGCCTCAGCCGCAGCGAGCCGTTCTCGGCGGCCTCCACCTCGGCGGCAGTCCGGCCGTCCTGGACGGCGTACGGGCCGTAGCCCGCCTCGTCCAGGTGCGCGGCCCAGAAGCGGACGCTTCGACCGCCGGGCAGCCGCACGGTGGCCGCGACGGCAGGCAGCTCCGCGGTCGGCGGGGTGACGTCGGTGAGCGGGTGGCGGCTGAGGATGCCGACGCTGCCCGGGCTCTGGTAGGCGTACCAGCCGAGGGCGTCGGCCAGGGTCTTGGCCCGCTCCCCCGCGGTCTCCTGGAGGGCGAGCACGTCCAGGCCCTGGGCGAGGACCACCCGCAGCTGCTTCTCCAGCGCGTCGGTGTGGGCCGAGCCCGCGTCGTGCAGGTTCCAGCTGGCGGCCTTGAGGCGCAGCGGGGCGGCCGGGTCCACCACCGGGACGAGGACGGTGACGGTGTCGGTGGCGCCCGCGCTGTCCTTGACGCCGACGACCACCGGCTCGGGGTTCTTGCCGGGGGCGGCGGGGGCGGTGCCGGTGAGCGTGCCGTCGGCACCGACCGAGGCCCACGCCGGGCCGCCGACCTTGCGGTAGGTGGCGGAGCCGGCCGGGTTGCCGGCCGGGCGGGACCAAAGGCCGCCGAGCCTGACCGTCACGGCGGCTCCCGGGGCGACGGGCGTGGCCGTGAACGCGTCGACGGCGGCGTGCGGACGGACGACGGCGGGCTTGGGACGGAAGCTGAACGGCTCGGTCCGGGCGAGGATGCCGTAGCCGTCCTTGGCGAGCAGATAGGCGGTGTACGGGCCGCCGGTCAGCGCGGAGGTGTCGAGCTGGACGTCGCCCGAGGTGCCAGGGGTGTACTTCCACAGCAGCGAGCCGCCGTTGCCGGGCTGGCGGCCGCCGTCGTAGATGCCGACCCAGTTCTTGGCGTCGGGGGCGTCGGTGGTCCAGTGGAAGGTGAGCCGGTCGCCTTCGGTGGGGTTGGGGGAGGAACTGATCGTCAGGGCGCTGCCTGCGGCCACGGTTGTCCTGTCCGCCGCCCGGGCCCGGGGCCGCCGGGGGACGGCGCGCCGGTGCCGGGTACGGCTGGTCACGGAGACTGGGAGAAAGAGAGCGCACGCAGTTGGCTGTACAACTGCGGGCGGCCCTCATTCACCCGAAGACCGGCGACCGACGCGTGAACGACGCATGACGCAGCGTCGGGCGGTACGGGAACTTCCGCAGGCACCTGCGCGGGAACCTCCACGGGCGCGCGACGGGGGCCGCAGCGGAGGAATCCGCCGCGGCCCCCGTCGGACCACGATCCCGAGGGGAGTGCCGCCGATCAGGCCAGGGCCAGGAAGAGCTTCTCCAGCTCGGCCTCGCTCATCGGCGGGGCACCCTCGTCGGCGGCGGCCATGCACTGGCGCATGCCGCTCGCGACGATCTTGAACCCGGCCCGGTCGAGGGCGCGCGAGACGGCGGCGAGCTGGGTGACCACGTCCTTGCAGTCCCGGCCCGCCTCGATCATCGCGATCACTCCGGCCAACTGGCCCTGCGCGCGGCGCAGCCGGTTCAGGACCGCGCCGACCGCCTCCTCGTCCACCTGCATGTCGGGCCGCCTTTCACATCGACTGTCGATGGACAAGTGTACCCGGCGGGGTATTCATTCCCGGATGGAGCGGGCCGTGCCCGGCCCGCTCCTCCCCCGGCGCGGCTCAGCGGCGGGCCAGGCGGCGCTCCCCGCCCGCGCCGGTCGCGTACGGAAGCCCGTAGTGCGCGAACACGGCGGGCTCGTCCTCGGCGGGCAGCACGTCGTCGGTGCCGATCGACGGGGCCTGCTTGACCTGGTTGCGCGGGTACACCACCCGGAGGTAGTCCGGTCCGGCCACCGCCCCGTCCAGCGGGACGAACACCAGGCGGCGGCGTCCCGCGAAACCGACCGTGACGGTGGCGAAGAACGGCTCGTCGCTGGCCGTCTCCACGTAGACCGACTCCAGCGAACCGATGCGGCGGCCCTTCTCGTCGACCACGGCGCGGCCGCGCCACTCCCGGATGTCCGCCATGGCGATTCCCATGACCCCACCTCCCGTCCCCGGCCGTTCCACTGCCCGCTCCCATCCTGCGCCGGGAGCGGCGGGAACGCACGGCGGGCCCACCACCTTCCCGGCCCGACGAAAGGGACATACGGGGGTGACCCGACCAACCGGCACCAGGGCCGTGACCTGGGCTTTAGGCTGTCCGCCAGCAAGGCCACGAGTGGATTGTTCAGTGGTGTCCGGGCGGAGGAGACGGCAGCGGTGGGATACAAGAACATGTGGGAGTCCGACGAAGCCGGGGTCGCGGCCGACCTGCGGCCCGACATGCCGCACCCGGCCCGGATGTACGACTACTACCTGGGCGGGAAGGACAACTTCCCCGCCGACCGCGCCGCCGCCGAGAAGGCGCTCGCCGCCAACCCGGAGTTCCGCTCCACCGCCCGCGCCAACCGTGGCTTCCTCACCCGCGCGGTGCGGTGCGTCGCCGGCCTCGGCATCGACCAGTTCCTCGACATCGGCACCGGCATCCCGACGGCCGGCAACACCCACGAGATCGCCCAGGCGGCCAGACCGGGCGCGCGGGTCGTCTACGTGGACAACGACCCGATCGTGCTCAGCCACGCCCGCGCCCTGATGGCCGGCTCGGGCCCCGGCCGCACCACCGTCATCCAGGCCGACCTCCGCGAGCCCGCCGCCCTGCTGGACGCCGTCCGGGCGGTGGAACTGCTCGACTTCTCCCGCCCGGTCGGACTCGTCCTCGCCGCCGTCCTGCACTTCCTGCGGGACGAGGACGAGCCCTACCGGGCCCTCGCCACCCTGCTGGACACCCTGCCCTCCGGCAGCCACCTGGTCCTCTCACACGGCACCGCCGACTTCATCCCGGCCGAGATCCGCGACCGGGTCACCGGCGTCTACGACAAGGCCACCGCACCCCTCGTCGGCCGCTCCCGCGACGAGGTCCGGGCCTTCTTCGACGGTCTCGACCTGCTCGACCCCGGCGTCACCACCGTCCCTCTCTGGCGCCCCGACACCGCCCCCGCCCCCGGCGCCGACCGCGTCAGCATGTACGGCGCCGTGGCCCGCAAGCCCTGACGACCACGACACGGGTGGGGCGCGCCGGCCGGACACCGTGCCGGCCGGTCCACGAATTCTGCCTACTGGTCCGGACCACCTTGAACGGAGCGGGCCGTTCGATGAAGGATGGGTGGTTCGAACACGTCGGTGACGGCGGTTCCGGGGAGAGCCGCGTGATCGGGGAGGCCGTGTGATCATCGCCCGCGAGGTGGAGTTCGACCGCGACGAGGTGTTCAAGCTGTACGACGCGGTGGAGTGGGAGGGCTACACCAGCGACGTCGACAAGCTGATGCGGGGCCTGGCCAACTCCCACCTGGTCGTGACCGCCCGCGACGAGTCGGGAGAACTGCTCGGGCTGGCCCGCACCATCTCGGACGACGAGGCGGTCTGCTACGTCCAGGACGTACTGGTGCATCCGCGCCACCACCGTAAGGGCGTGGGCCGCGCGCTGATGGAGCACCTGATGGACCGCTACGCGCACTGCCGGTTCTTCCTGCTCTCCACCGACCACGAGTCAACCCCGGAGGGCGTGCGGAACCATGCCTTCTACCGCTCGCTGGGCTTCCTCTCCTACCAGGAGAAGGAGATGTCCGCCTTCGGGCTCCCCAGGGTCCGCCCGCCGCGCCCGGGCGCGGAGCGGGCCCAGGGCTGACCCGATCGCGCGCGGAGTGCTCAGGCCGGGCGGCCGGGCGGGACCAGGCCGGTCTGGTAGGCGATGGCGACGAGCTGGGCGCGGTCGCGGGCGTCCAGCTTGGCCATCGCCCGGTGGACGTGGGTGCGGACGGTGAAGGGGCTGACGAACATCCGCTCCGCGATCTCCTCGTTGGTGAGGCCCGTGGCGGCCATCGACATCACCTCGCGCTCACGGACGGTGAGGACGGACAGCCGCTCGCTCGTGGGGGCGGCGGACGCCAGGTCGGGCTGGGCGAGGAACTGGTCGATCACGGCCCGGGTGGCGGCGGGCGAGAGCAGTGCCTCGCCCGCCGCGACGGTCCGGATGGCGGCGAGCAGTTCCTTCGGGTCGGCGCCCTTGCCGAGGAAACCGCCGGCGCCCGCGCGCAGCGCCTGGGCCACGTACTCGTCTATCTCGAAGGTGGTGAGGATGAGCACCCGGGTGCCGGACAGCTCCTCGTCGCCGCAGATCTCGGCGGTGGCGCCTAGGCCGTCGGTGCCGGGCATCCGGATGTCCATCAGCACGATGTCGGGCTTGGTGGCCCGGGCGAGCGCGACGGCCTCCCGGCCGTCGGCGGCCTCGCCGACCACCTCCATGTCCTCCTCCGCCTCGATCAGCAGGCGGAAGGCACCGCGCAGCAGGGCCTGGTCGTCGGCGAGCAGTACCCGGATGGTCATGCGTGGTCCTTGTCCTCTCGGACCGCGACGTCCGCTCGGGCGGCGCGGTCCTGTCCTTCGGCTGGTGTCGGGCGATCGCCACGGGCGGTGCGCGCGAGCCGGGCGGCCCGGGCGACGTCGGCAGTGGTGAGGGCAGCCACGGTCTCGGGGCCGTCGTCGCGGACGCCGGTGCGCAGCGGGAGCTCGGCGGTGACCAGGAAGCCGCCGTCCGGCCGCCGGTCGGCGCTGAGCCGGCCACCGACCGCGCCGGCCCGCTCGCGCATGCCGATCAGACCGAAGCCGCCCTCGCTCGGCGGCTGCTGGGGCAGTGGGACGGCACGGCGGCGACCGCTCGCGGTCGGGCAGCCGTTGGCGACACTGACCGCGACCCGGCTGCCGCTGTAGGCCAGGGTGATCTCGGCGTCGGCGCCGTGGGCGTGCTTGGCCACGTTGGTCAGCGACTCCTGGACGATCCGGAAGGCAGTGAGGTCCACGCCGGGCGACAGCGGGCGGGCCTCGCCCTCGACGATGAGCCGGACCGGCAGGCCGGCCCGCTCGAAGGTGTTGATCAGATCGGGCAGCCGGTCGAGGCCGGGGGTGGGTTCGAGCGGGGCGGGTTCCTCGGCGCGGCGCAGCAGGCCGACGGTGGCGCGCAGTTCCTGGAGGGCCGAGCCGGTGGCGTCGGTGATGTGGCTGAGCACCTCGCGGGCCTGGACGGGGTGGCTGTCCATGAGGTGGACGGCGATGCCGGCCTGGGCGTTGGCGAGGGCGATGTGGTGCGCGACCACGTCGTGGAGGTCGCGGGCGATCCTGATCCGCTCGTCGGCGACCCGTCGGCGGGCCTCCTCCTCGCGGGTGCGCTCGGCACGTTCGGCGCGTTCCTCGATGGCCGCGAGGTGGGCGCGCCGGTTGCGGATGGAGTCGCCGAGGGCGCCGGGCAGCAGGGCCCAGGCGAGGACGCCGATCCGTTCGCCGATCGGGCCGCCGGGACCGAACAGCAGGGCGATCCCGGTGAGCAGGACGGCGGTGACGATCGAGGCGCGCAGCGCGGTGGCGCGGTCGGTGCGGACGGCGAGGAAGTAGAGCGAGAGCAGCAGCGGGGTGGCCAGCATCGGGGTGAGCCGGGGGCTGATCAGGGCGAGCACCATGGTGCACAGCAGTGTGACGGCGACCACCGCACGCGGGTGGCGGCGATGGGCGAACACCGCGACGGCGGAGGCCAATGCGATCACACCGGTGACCGGGTCGAATCGGGTCAAGCGGCCACCGGTCTGATCGAGGGTGGCGCCGAAGGCGGTGGCCGTGATCAGCGCCACGCCTCCGGCCGCGTCGAGCAGCCGCGGGTGCTCGCGGCGCAGGCGCTGCCAGGTGTCGCTCATGGTCGTGGTCTCCGGGTCGGGGCCCTGGCCGCGCCCTCGCCGGGCAGCGCCAGTTGGTGCGCGCCGACCCTGGTGGGGGCGGGCCGGCCGGGCCGGAGGCCTCTCCGTAGGCGGCGGCCTCCGACAGCAACGGTAACGGTTGGGCTCGAACCTGCGTCCGAGCCGACCTGTGGCGGACCTGGCCAGGTCGGGGCCGGGCCGGGTCCGAAGCGGCGCCTGGCCCGGCCCCGCCTGCTGGTGGGGCCGGGCCAGGCGGTAGCCGGTCTAGACGGTGACCGACTCCCGGGCCGGGGCCGACTCGGGGGCGGCGGTCGCCAGCTTGCTGCCCTCGACGTCCACGTCCGGTATCAGCCGGTCGAGCCAGCGCGGCAGCCACCAGGCGCGGCGGCCGAGCAGGGCGAGGACGGCCGGGACGATGGTCATCCGGACGATGAACGCGTCGAAGGCGACGGCCGCGGCCAGGCCGAGGCCCATCATCTTGATCATCGGCTCGCTCATCCCGATGAAGCCCGCGAAGACGGCGATCATGATGAACGCGGCCGCGGTGACCACCCGGGCGTTGTGCCGGAAGCCGGTGACGATCGCCTCGCCGGGCTGCTCGCCGTGGACGAAACCCTCACGGATCCTGGTGACCAGGAACACCTCGTAGTCCATGGCGAGGCCGAAGACCACACCGATCATGAAGATCGGCATCATGCTCATCACCGGGCCGGTCTGCTCCACGCCGATCAGGTTCGCCAGCCAGCCCCACTGGAAGACCGCGACCACGGCGCCGAGCGCGGCGACCACCGAGAGCAGGAAGCCGAGCGCCGCCTTCAGCGGGACGAGGACCGAGCGGAAGACCACCAGCAGGAGGATGACCGCGAGGCCGACCACCACGGCGAGGTAGGGCAGCAGCGCGTCGCTGAGCTTCTGCGAGACGTCGATGTTCATCGCAGTGGTGCCGCTGACCAGGACCGTCGCCTCGGTGGCCGACTTCAGGCCGGCGGCATCGTCGCGGATGGCGTGCACGATGTTCTTGGTCTCGGCCTCGCTCGGGCCGGTCGCCGGAACGGCGTTGAGCAGGGCCGTGTCGCCCTCCTTGTTGAACATCGGCGGCGTGACCGCGATGACCCCGTGCACACCGGAGACCTTCTTGGCGACCTCGCTCGCGGCGGCCTTCGGGTCGGCGGCGCCCTTCGCGTCCACCAGGATCGTCAGCGGGCCGTTGAAGCCGGGGCCGAAGCCCTCGGAGAGCAGGTCGTAGGCGCGGCGCTGGGTGGTGGAGGTGGGCTTGGCCTCGTCGCCCGGCAGGCCGAGCCGCAGGTCGAGCGCCGGGGCGGCGAGCACCCCGAGGCCGATGACACCGCCCAGCAGCACCGCGAGCGGGCGGCGCAGCACGAATCGGGCCCAACGGGCACCGCCGTTCTCCTTCGCGGCCGGGGCCGCCGCGCCGTGGGCCTTACGGGCCTTGCGGGGCAGCACCTTGCGGCCGATGAAGCCGAGCAGCGCGGGAACCAGGCTGAGCGCGACCAGTACGGCGATGACGACCGTCCCGGCGGCGGCCATGCCCATCTTGGCCAGGATCGGGATGCCGACCACGGAGAGGCCGGCGAGCGCGATCACCACGGTGAGGCCGGCGAAGACCACCGCGGACCCCGCGGTGCCGACGGCCCGGCCGGCCGCCTCCTGGGGCGTGCGGCCCTCGGCGAGCTCGGCGCGGTAGCGGGAGACGATGAACAGCGCGTAGTCGATGCCGACCGCCAGGCCGAGCATCATGGCGAGCGTGCCGGTGGTGGCGGAGAGCCCCAGCGTGCTGCCGAGCGCGGTGATCAGCGACATGCCGAGGCCGACGCCGACCAGCGCCGTGAGCAGCGGCAGCCCGGCCGCGACCAGCGAGCCGAAGGTGATCACCAGGACGACGGCGGACAGTGCCATGCCGATCGCCTCGCTGCTGCCGCCCGCCTCACCCGTGGCCATCAGCGCGTTGCCGCCGATCTCGACCTTGAGCCCGGCGTCCCGGCCGTGCTGGGCGGCCCGCTCCAGGGTGTCGGTGGCGCCCTTGGACACCTCTCCCGCCTTGGCGGAGTAGCTCACGGTCGCGTACGCGGTGGTACCGTCCGCGGAGACGGCGCCCTGCATCTTGAACGGGTTCACCGCGCCGGTGACCTGCTCGGACCCGGCGACCTCGTCGACCGTCCGCTCGACCGCCTGCTGGTTGGGCGCGGCGGTGATCTTCTGGCCGGAGGGGGCGACGAACACCAGCCGTGCCGAGGCGCCGTCGGCGTGGCCGCCGGGGAAGCGCTCGTTCATCAGGTCGAAGGCCTTCTGCGCTTCCGTGCCGGGCATCGCGAAGCCGTCGTCGGGTGCGGCGGGCGCCTTGGCCGCCAGGACCCCGCCGACCGCCAGCACGGCGACCCAGAGGAAGGTCACCAGCCGGCGCCGGACGAAGGCCCATCGGCCCAGACGGTAGAGGAACGTGGCCACGGGAGAGCGGACTCCTTCGGATGCGGTTCTCGGAAACGGACGCGCCACGGCTGGCCGGGCGTCCTGGTGGACGCGGTCCGCCGCAGCATGACCCATCCTCGATCGCCGACCCCCGCTCCGTCGTCGTCCCTGCGCAGGCCGTTTGCGTACTGCGGACGCAGTAGTGCCCTCCCCCGCACGGAGGAGCGCACGCCCCACGCCGGAAGCAGTGCCCGGACCTGCAGCGGAAGCAGATCCGGTCACCCGTGCGGGCGGCGACCGCGGGCCGCGGACCGGTGGGCGAAGTAGCGTGATGTGCCTGACCCGTCCGCTGACGTGCGGTTCGGGAGTATCCGACCCAATCGGTGCTGCTTTCGCAGCCCGCCGCCGGAGGTGCCCCATGGGCGTTCCAGCCGCCCGCATCGTGTTCGACCAGAGCGACCGCGCGGCAGTCGCCGAAGCGGTGACCGAGATGCTCACCACCGGCGCGCTGACCCTCGGTCCGTGGACCGAGCGCTTCGAGCAGGCCTTCGCCGCCGAGCACGGCGCCTCGCACGCCGTCGCGGTGAGCAGCGGAACGGCGGCGCTGGAGGTGATCCTGCGCAGCATCGACGTCCGGGGCCGCGACGTGGTCGTCCCCGCCGTCACCTTCTACGCGACCGCCGGCGCGGTGGTGCACGCGGGCGGGCGACCGGTCTTCGCCGACGTCGACCCGGCCACCCTCGCGCTCTCCCCCGAGACCCTGGAGGCGGCGCTTACCCCGGACACCGCCGCCGTCGTCCTGGTGCACATCGGCGGGCTGGTCGGCCCGCAGGTCGACGCCGTGCGCGCGCTGTGCGACCTGCGCGGCGTCCCGCTGGTCGAGGACGCCGCGCACGCCCACGGCAGCAGCTTCGACGGACGCGCCGCCGGGACCTTCGGCCTGGCCGGGGCCTTCTCCTTCTACCCGACCAAGGTCACCACCAGCGGCGAGGGCGGGATGATCCTCACCGAGTCGCCTGACCTGCGCGACGATGCCCGGGTCCACCGCGACCAGGGCAAGGGCTCCTTCACCACCAACCACCACGTGAAGCTCGGCTACTCCTGGCGGATGAGCGAGCCGCACGCCGCGATCGGTGCGGTGCACCTGCGCCGGCTGAAGGAGTTCATCGAGACCCGCCGCGCCGTCGCCCGCCGCTACGACGCCGCCCTCGCCGGGCTGGACGGCCTCGACCCGGTGCTCGAACCGCCCGGCTGCCGCGGCAACTACTACAAGTACGTGGCGCTGCTGCCGTCCGGCGTGGACCGCGCGGAGTTCAAGCGGGCGGTGGCCGAGGAGCACGGGGTGCGGCTGTCCGGCGAGGTCTACGACCTGCCGCTGCACCTCCAGCCGGTGCTCGCCCCGTACCGGCGCGGGCCGCTGCCGGTGGCCGAGGACGTCTGCGCGCGGCAGGTCTGCCTGCCGGTGCACTCCGACATGACCGAGGACGAGACGCAGCAGGTGATCGACGCCGTCTCCGCGGTGTACCGGCGGCTGGCCGGAGCGAAGGGAGCAAGATCGTGAGGATAGCCGTCACCGGGGGCTGCGGGTTCATCGGCTCACACGTCGTGGACCACCTGATCGCGGCCGGCCACGACGTCCTCGCGGTGGACACCACCGACAAGTACCTCAACCCGGACGCCGAGCACGCGCGGCTCGACGTCCTCGACCTCAAGGCCCTCACCGCGGCGCTGGCCGGCAGCGAGGTGGTCTACCACCTGGCCGCCATGGCCGACGTCGAGCAGGTCTTCGCCGACCCGGTCCGCGCGGTGCGGACCAACATCGACGGCACCGAGGCCGTCCTGGAGGCCGCCCGGCGCAGCGGCCTGAGCCGGACCGTGCTGGCGAGCACCGTCTGGGTCTACGGCGCCGCCCTCGCCGACGGGCAACTCGACAGCGGTGAGCAGGAGCTGGACGAGCACGTGCCGATCGAGCTGGAGCGCAGCGGCCATCTGTACGTGGCCACCAAGCTCGCTGCCGAGATGCTGGTGCACAGCTACCACGAGCTCTACGGGCAGCACTTCACCATCCTGCGCTACGGCATCCCGTACGGCCCCCGGATGCGGGACGAGCTGGTCGTCGCCCGGTTCGTCCAGGCCGCGCTGGCCGGGCGGCCGATCACCATCGCCGGGGACGGCCGGCAGAGCCGCAACTTCGTCTACGTCGAGGACCTCGCGGACGCCCACGTCCGGGTCCTCTCCCCCGCCGCCGAGGACCGGACCTTCGCGCTGGAGGGCGCGACGGCCGTCTCGGTACGGGACATCGCCGACACCGTGGACGGCCTGCTGGGGCCCGTCACCATCGAGCACATCGACGGGCGGAAGGCCGACTACGCGGGGCGGCGGATCTCCTCGGCACAGGCCAAGCGGCTGCTGGACTGGTCTCCGAGCACCCACTTCACGGACGGCGTGCGGCGGTACGCGGACTGGTACCGGGCCACCGTCGGCTCGGCCGCCGGCGCCTGACGGGGCCGTCCGATGCCGCACGCCCTGCTGGTCTCCGGCTCGCTCGGGCAGGGCCACGACGTGATGGCGCAGGCCTGCGCGGACACCCTGCGGGATTGCGGCTGGACCACCCGCACCGTCGACGCCATGGCCCTGCTCGGGCGGCGCTCGGGCGCGGCCGGGGAGGCCGTGTTCCGCCGGCTGCTCGAGCTGCCCGGGGTGTACGACGCCTTCCACTTCTCGGCGCTGCGGCCGGGCGCCCGGATCGCCCTGCTCGCCGACGCGGCGGCCCGCAACCGGCTGGTCCCGGCGCTGCGGGAGCTGATCGGGGCACAGCGCCCGCAGCTGGTGGTCTCCGTGTTCGCCACCGCGGCCTCGGCGGTCAACCGGCTGCTGCGGCAGGCACCGGAGCGGGAGTTCCGGCACTTCGTGTTCTGCACGGACGTGACGCCGCACCGGCTCTGGGTGCAGGAGGGGACGGACCTGTTCCTGGTCACCTCGGAGGTCGCCGCGTGTGCGGTGCGGCGGTACCGGCCGGACGCCGACATCGCCGTCGTGCCGGCGCCGCTGCGGCAACCGTTCTACCGGCCGCCGGAACGGGCCGCGGCGCGCGCGGAGCTGGGCGTGCCGGCGGGCGCCGCGTGCGTACTGCTGATGTCGGGTTCCTGGGGGCTCGGCCCGCTCGCCCGCACCGCCGCCTCGCTGGCCGCCGCCGGACCGCACGTGCTCGCGGTGGCCGGGCACAATCGGGAACTGGAGCGCCGGCTGCGGGGTGCCGCGCACCGGGAGCCCCGGCTGCACCCCTTCGGCTACACCGACCGCGTCCCCGCGCTGATGGCCGCCGCCGACCTGGTGGTCACCAGCTCGGGCGACACCTGCAGCGAGGCCCGGGCGCTGGGCCGGCGGCTGCTGCTCCTCGACATCGTGCAGGGGCACGGGCGCGACAACCTCCAGCACGAGCTGGAACTCGGCCACGCCGACGTCGCCACCGCCCGCCCGGCCGAGGTGGTCCGCAACGCCCTGGCCGCGCTCGGCCGCCCCGAGCCCCCGCCGTCCGCCGGGGCGACACCGGCGGCCTGGCAGGAGGGGTTCGGGGCGGCGCTGCGGCGGATGGGGCTGGGGTAGCCGAAGCCGGTGAGGCCGGGGTGGCCGAGGGTTCGGTGCACGCCGATGGTGCCCGAGCGGGTGAGGGCGCCGGTCACCGTGCCGGTGCGCTGGGGGCGCCGGTGTCCGGTGATCCTGACGGCGCGTCCGTCACACCGGCCGGTTCCCGCCGACGGACGGCGGCACCCGGTGGTCGCGGAGGGGGCCGAGGGTCAGCCGGTGGGTGCGGCAGTGGTCGGCGATCAGCGGGAGCGCCGCGAGGGTGGCGCGCCAGGAGTCGGGGGCGGAGGTGCAGTCGGAGTCGTGCAGGAGGAGGGTGGCACCGCCGGTGAGGCCGGGACGGGCGGTCGCGTAGACGGACTCGCCGGTGGCCCCCGTCTCCCAGTCGCGGCCCCAGGCGGTCCACAGCACGCTGCGCAGGCCGAGACGGCGGGCGGCCAGGGCCGGGCCTGCGGCCAGGACACCGTACGGCGGGCGGTACCAGAGCGGACGGGCCCCGCAGAGTTCGGTCACGGCCTCGGCGGCACGGCGCAGTTCGCGCAGGTCGCGGGCGGGGGCCGGGTACCACTGCGGCCGGTGGTGCCAGCCGTGGACGGCCACCTCGTGGCCGCGCAGCACCAGTTCGCGGCCGAGCGCGGGGGCGCGCTCCAGCATCGCGCCGAGCAGGAAGAAGGTGGCGCGGGCGCCGAGTTCGTCCAGCGCGTCGAGGACGTACGGGGTGCTGCGCGGATCGGGGCCGTCGTCGAAGGTCAGGGCGACGTGGCCCGGCGCGGTGCCGTGGCCGGCGGTGCGACGGGCCAGGGTGCGGCGCAGTGGCGGCAGGCGGACGGCAGCCGGGGCGAGGTGCAGGAACTCGACGCCGGCCGCGACGGCGAGGGCCGTGGCGGCGATCGTCCCCGGGCGCGGGGCGGCGGTGCCCGGCCGACGCACGGCGGTGGGGCTCACCCGGTGTGCGGCCGCGGCGCTCAACCGGCGCTCACCCGAAGCGCGAGGCCATCCGGCGGAACACGCCCGGGGCCGCGCCGTGGATGCGGGCCGGGAAGCCGAGCCAGTGCGGGACGTAGAGCCGGTCGCGCTCGGTGGTGATGGTGGCGACCACGACGTCCGCGACCCGCTCCGCCGAGACCGGGCGCGGCCGCTCGCGCTGGTACGGGGTGCCGCGGCGGTCGAAGAACGGGGTGTCCACCGCTCCCGGGAGCACCAGGCGTACCCCCACCCCCGTGCCGCGCAGCTCGTACCAGAGGCTCTCCGCGAACATCGTCAGCCCGCCCTTGGTGGCGGAGTACGCCGCTTCGTCGCGCACGCCGACCTGGCCGGCCATCGAGCCGATGAGCACGATCCGGCCGTGGCGGCGCTCCAGCATGCCGGGCAGCAGCAGGCGGACCAGGCGCAGCGGGGCGGTGAGGTTGACCTCGATCATCCGGTCCAGGGTGTCGGAGGGCGTCTGCGCGTACGGGCCGCGCCAGCCGAGGCCGGCGCTCGCGATCAGGGCGTCCACCCGGCCGGTCACGGCCACGGCGGCCTCGGCGAGTCGGGCCGGGCCGTCGGGCCTGCTCAGGTCCTCGGGCAGGGCTCGGCCGCCGGTGCGGCCGGCGAGTTCGTCGAGGCGGGTGCGGTCGGTGCCGGAGAGCAGTGTGTGCCAGCCGGCGTCGGCCAGGCGGGTGGCGGTGGCGTGGCCGATCCCGGAGGAGGCGCCGGTGATCAGCGCGACGGGGCGGTCGGTCGGTTCCGTCGGGCTTGTCGGCCCCGTGCGGGTCTCGGGGGCCGTGGCCCCCTTCGCGGGGTCCTTCGGATCCGACCGCCGGGGTCGGGAGTCGGGCTCCTCCGCCATCGGGCACCTGCCGCTCTGTGGCCGTGTCGCCGTCCGTTTTGTCCGGCAAGTCACCTTCGCATGGCGGAACCGTCCGGGCTACCGGGGCGGACGGAGGGCTCCGCGCCGGCGTCCCGGTGCCGGGCGGACAGCTCGGCGGACTCGCCCTCCAGCTCGCCGAAGCGGGACAGCACGAAGGTGCCGCCCACCGCCACCAAGAAGCCCGTCAGCGCGCACCACTCGAACCCGGGGCGCGCGGCGTCCCCGAGCGCGAGCACGCCGACCAGCGCCGGGCCGAAGGTCTCGGTCACCGTCCCGGCGGCGGTCGCGGCCGTCACCGTGCCACGCTGCAGGGCCAGGGCGTAGGCGAGGTAGCCGCCGAGGCCGCCGACGGCGAGGGCGTAGGCGGCCGGGTCGGTGAGGACAAAGAGCAGGCCGGATGCATCCAGGACCCGCACGGCCAGGCTGGTCACGCCGAAGCCGACCCCGGCCAGCAGCCCCAGGCCGGCCGCGGCCGCATCGCCCTGCCGGCGCACCAGGACCACGGTGGCGAGCACCATGACGGCGGTGGTGGCGAGCAGTGCCCAGTGGAAGTCGGGAGCGGCGTGGTCGCGGCCCTCCTGGCCGGAGCCGAGTGCCAGCAGGGTCAGGCCGACGACCACGGCGAGGATGCCCGCGAGGTCGCCCCGGCGCAGCCGCGCGCCGAGCAGCCGGACGGCGGCCACGGCGGTGACGGCCAGGCTGGAGTTGGTGACGGCCTGGGCGAGGAAGAGCGGGAGGGTGCGCAGGGCGACGATGCTCAGCGCGAAACCGGCGATGTCCAGCAGCGTGCCGAGAATGAACTGCCAGGACCGCACCAGCGCGGCCAGCAGGCCCGCCCGCACCCGGTCGGCGCGCGGGGCCGACCGCGCCCCGCGCGCCTGGAACACCGCCCCGAAGCCGAAACAGACGGTCGCGGCCGACGCGGTGGTGAGTCCCAGCAGCATGCCTCTCCCAGCCTCGCGGGGCAGCATCCATCCACCACCAGTCTGTGCCCGGCGGGACGGGGCCGCACGGGTGGGACGAAGGGGGTGAGGGGCATCGGTGGGACGGCTCTGCGGGCCAGGGCGGCCCGCAGAGCCGGATGCGAGCCGTCTGGGAGCCGGGCCCGGGCGGCAGGAGCCCGGTACGACCGGTGCTAGCCGAGCGCACCCGCGAGCAGCGTGGCCGTCCGGGCGACCAGGGGTTCGTCCATCGGGGCCGCCTCCTCCGCCGGCTTGGTGGTCAGCACGGCGAGGAGGACGGGGGCGCCGGCCGGGGTCCAGGCGATGCCCACGTCGTTGGTCGTGCCGTAGCGGCCGGTGCCGGTCTTGTCGGCGAGGGCCCAGTCCGCCGGCAGGCCCGCGCGGAAGCGGCGGGCACTGGTGGTGTTGGCCCGCAGCCAGGCGGTGAGCTGGTCCCGCTTGGCCGGCGGCAGGGCGCTGCCGAGCGCGAGGCGGCCGTAGGTGCGGGCGGTGGCCCGCGGGGTGGTGGTGTCGGTGCGACGGTCCGGCTCGGCGCTGTTGAATCGGCCCGGGGGTTCACGGCCGGACGGCCACCGCCGCGTACGCCGAGGCCTCCGAGAGGGCGACGGGGGCCTCACCGGGCGCGGGCCGCCACTGCGGGGTGGGGACGACGCCCGGGTCGAGCAGGGTCCAGCCGGCGAAGAAGCGGGCGATCTCCGACCGGGTGCGGGCCTGGGCGGCGGTCCCGGCGGAGGAGTAGACGCGGACCAGGCTGGCGATGTCCTCGGGCGCGAACTCGGGGGTGACGTGGGTCATCACCAGGGCGCTGCCGGGGGCGAGGGCGGACTTGAGGTGCTCGACCAGCCCGTACGCGCCGCGGGCGTCGGGGACGAAGTGGAGCAGGGCGTTGAGGGAGAGCGCGACGGGCCGGGCGAGGTCGATGGTCTCGCGCAGGCCGGGGGCGGCGAGCAGCCGGGCCGGGTCGGTGACGTCGGCCTCGACGTAGGCGGTGCGTCCCTCGGGGGTGCCGGTGAGCAGGGCCTGGGCGTGCGAGAGCACGATCGGATCGTTGTCGGCGTAGACCACCCGGGCGCCGGGCCGGATGGTCTGGGCTATCTCGTGCAGGTTGGGCGAGGTGGGGATGCCGGTGCCGATGTCGAGGAACTGGTCGAAGCCTGCCTCGGCGAGCACCCGGGTCGAGCGGTGCATGAACGAGCGGTTGACCCGGGCGCCGGTGCGCAGCCAGGGCGCCACCGCGAGGGCGTGCCCGACGGCCTCGCGGTCGGCGGCGAAGTTGGTGAAGCCGCCGAGGAAGTAGTCGTACATCCGGGCCGAGTGCGGCACGTTCAGTCGCAGGTCCACCCCGTCGTAGAGGCCCATCGCACTCCCCCTCCGCTCCGCTCCCGATCGATCGTTTGCTGCCCGCGACGGGTGGGGGCCAATCGCGCATCACGCGGCACCCGACGGTGCCCACCGACGATCACAGCCCATGAGATGACAATCTGTGTTCGGATTGCAGCCTGGAGTGACAGGCCTGATGGAATGAGGATGGGCGCAGACAGCCCGACCCTCGGGTGGCCCGGCGAGCAACCGACGGCCACGGAAAGCAGGCTCGATGACGATCGACAGGGGTGCCCACGTGCGCGGGCTTCGGGGCGGGACGGCCGTGGCGTGCACCGGCGGGACGGGGCCACAGTGGCCGGCCGGTCCGGAGTCCGGTCTCCGCCCCGAGTCCGGCCTCCGCCTGGACCTCACCTATGCCGCCTTCTGCGAGACGCATGAACCCGCTTGGCACGCCCTCGCGTTGACCCGGATAGGCAACCAGTCCGACGCCGCGCTGGTGGTCGGGGCGGTGAAGTCCGACCTGGCCCGCTGCTGGCCACAGGTGCTGCGGTTCGAGGAACCGGCCGCGTACGCCTGGCGGTTGGCCAACCGGCACGTCTCCGACTGGGTGGCCGGCGAGGAACCGGTCGAGGTGGAGGCAGTCACCTTCGCAGCGGTGATCGGCGCCTTCAAGCAGGTGGCGAAGGGGCTTCTGCACAGCGAGGCGGACGAGGTGCGGCTGTACGCGGCGATCCTCGAACTGCCGGATCGTCAGCGGGACGTGGTGATCCTGCGGTACCTGCTCGGCCTTCACGTCAAGGTGATCGCGGCGTACCTGGGGCGACCGGTGGCAACGGTGCACTCCAACCTGCGGCATGCCCGGGACCGGCTGGCCCGCCGACTCGGGGTGGGCGAACTCCCGGACGGCGGAGGCGATCTGTGACGGCGAGACCGGGAGAAGGCGCTTCGTCCGGAGCAGGTCCGGCCGACGGCGGGCGCGCGGTGTTCCGTGTCCCGCGGCCCGAACGCGCCCATGCGGAGCGGATCGCCGCCGTACGCCAGGCCCGACTCACCGCCGCACCCGCCCACCTGCCGTCGGAGCACGAGCAGGCGGCCTTCGAACTCGGCGTGGTGGTGGCCCTGGTGCTGGGGGCGCCGGACGCCTCGCGCGGGCTCGACCTGCTGGTGAACGCCCGCCGGATCGAGCCGGAGGGGGCCGAGGTGTTCGGCGCGCTGCTGTACGCCACCGGCAAGGAGGAGGGCGCCGAGTTCTGGTGGCGCTTCGCGGCCGGATCGGGCAGCGGGACGGCCGCGTACTGCCTGCACCTGCACCACCTGATGCTCGGCGAGACCGACGACGCCGACTGCTGGCGGGCCTGGTCGGATCAGCTGGCGGCGGCCGAACACCCGCCCGGGCCGCGGGCGTTGCGGATGAACCGCCCGCTTCTGCCGGACGACGTGCGGCGGGACATCATCTCCCGGGTGCACCGGGGACTGGCCCCGCAGCTGCCCCCGGCACTGGTCGCGGTGATCGACCGGCTGCCGGTGCAGGACGGCGACGAGGAGGAGGTGCCGAGCCCGTGGGGACTCACCTCGGGGGCGACCTCCGCCTGCTCCTGGGAGGACCTTCCGTGGGGAGCGGTGGACGGTCACGACGAACCGTGGGGGTGAGTGCCGCGCGGGCCAACATGATCATCCCTTCAGGTGAGCGCGGACAGCCGGGCGAGGACGACCGGTGGTCCAGGTCGACCGCGCCGGTGTCGAGCAGGACCGGCGCGTCCTGCGTGAGGGTGCCGACGTGGTCGATCAGGGCGGCGCGCCGGCGGTCGGCGGAGAGCACCAGCTCGTGCCGGCCGGCGCGATGGGCGACCGGCCCGGAGGGTGCCGAGGTGCCGTCTGGCACCGGCCGGACGGACTCCTTGTTGATCTGCTCGGGGGCACCAGCGCCCGCACGAGCTGGTCCGGACCAAAGGAACTGCCCACCAAGCCGTCCCTGCCCGCGCTCCCGCTGCTGTACGGCCTGGTGGTGCCGGCGCTGCTGCGGCGGCACGAGCCGAGCATCATGCGGCGGTGCCCCTGCCCCGGGGCCGCTGCGCGGGGCCCGGCCGGGCCGCCGCCGGTAAAGTGGGGAACGACCTGTGGTGCGAGTCGTGCCGCGCGCGACGGGGATCGCGCGGCGGAGGAAATGTAGCCGCCCATGGACGAGTTCGCGTTCCGCCCCACCCACGCCGCCCCACCGGACGGGATGTCCTCCTGGGCGACGCCCGACCCGCGCCCGGCGCTCGCCGGGGCCTGGGGTGTGCTTGCCCACTACCGTGCCCTGCTGGAGGACCTCGCCACCGGCGCCCTCGACCTGGAGTCCTTCCGGGAGCGCACCCGCGGCCTGCGGATCGGCCTGGTGGTGGACGGCGAGGCGTCCAGCGCCGAGGCGATCCGGAGGGCGAGCCGGACGGCTGTCTCACCCTCGCACTCACTGTCGCCCTCGCACTCGCCCTCGCACTCGCTGTCGCCAGGAGGGAGCCGTCCGCCATGAACGCAGTGAGCCAGGTCTTCGCCGTGGTGGCCGCGGCGATCCACCTGATCGTCTGGCCCCTGGAGAGCTTCCTCTACGGTCACCCACGGGTGCGGCGCCTGCTGACCGGCGGCACGGCGGACGCCCCGGAGGTCCGGCTGTGGCGCGTCAACGTCGGCTTCTACAATCTGTTCCTGGCGCTCGGCCTGGTCACCGGCCTGGTCCTGCTGCACAGCGGGCACCCGGGGGCCGGACGGGCCGTGGTGCTCTACATCGCCGCGTTCATGGTCGCGGGCGGGACCACCCTGTTCGTCTCGGAACCGAAGCTGTGGCGCGGCGCACTCGGTCAGGCCGTCCCGGCGGCCGTCATCCTTCTGGCCGAGGCCTTCTGACGTTCCGGCCACCGACTGTTCCGAGCCGGGCCGCGCCGGCCCGTACCCGCGCCGCCCGCGCCTCACCCCCCGCCGGCGCCCGGCGTCCCGCCCGCCGGCGCCTCGCCGCGGTGCCGCACGCGGGTGGCGAGCAGGGCGCCGAGCGCGCCGGTCAGCAGTCCCCATCCCGCCGCGAGCGGCACCGCCGTCCAGAACACCAGGCGCAGGGTGAGGTTGCCGCCGCCCAGCCCGGCCAGCGGATTGTTGCCGCCGAGCACGACGCCCAGCAGGTCGGCCAGCCCGCCCTGGCCGAGGCCGACGCCGAGCACGGAGAGCCCGTAGTCGGCGTCCACCCGGGTCCACAGGCCCACCAGCAGCACGGTGACGGCGGTGGCGAGCGCGAACCGGACGGCGTGCTGCCAGAGCCGGACGGCGCGCGGCGAGCGGCGGGCCGCCAGGAAGGCGGCCGCGAGCAGCAGGACGGCAGCCAGCGGCAGGAGCCACCAGACGCGCGCGTCCCGCTCCGCGAGGGCGCCGAGGTCGACGGTCGCCTGCCCGCCCCCGGGGGTGCGCAGCACGGCACTGAGCGGTTTGGGGACGGGCAGGCCGAGCACGCCGACCAGCCGTCCGTGCCACTCGGCGCCGAGCCCGACGCCGAAGGCCAGCCAGGCCAGGTTGGGCAGCGCAAGCAGCACCACGGCCAGGGTCTGGCGGGCGTTTCCGTGCACGATCGCGGTCAGCACCCCGGCCGCCAGACCGATCGCCAGGTACGCCAGCAGGACCAGCCAGAGTGCGAACGCGGCCGGGCGGACCGCCAGTTGGTAGCGCACCAGAGCGGGCGGCAGCGGGGCGCGCCGGGACACCGCGAAGGTGACCGCGAGTACCAGGAGCAACCAGGCCAGCCCGATGCCCACGGTGGTCGGGCCGTAAGCGTGGAAGCCGACCTCCGGGGTGAGCCCGAGCACGCTGCCGATCGTCTGCGCCAGGTCGCCACTGAGCGGGACGACGAAGCTGTGCTGGGCGCCAAGGGTGAGCAGCACCAGGGCGAGCAGCCAGAGCAGCGCCGTCCGGCCGATCCTTCCGAGCAGTTCACCGCCACCGACGACCGCACGGAAGCCCAGCTGGCGCAGGAACACCTCCGCCATCACGACCGCGCCGGCCACCGAGACGCTCAGTGGCATGGCGCTGATCCCGGCCCCGACGGCCGCGAAGTCTCCCGCGCCGCCGTCGAGTCGGACGGTGCCGCCGACGGCGAGCGCGAGCGTCGCGGCCAGCACGGCGGGGAAGCCCCCGTCCGGGAGGTCGTCGGCGCCGGCCAGCCAGAGGCCGAGCACGGCCACCGCCGCCATCGCGACCAACCCGGCCAGCACGACGACGAGCGCGTCCAGCCAGGCGCGGACGGCGCCGGGCGGGCCCGCGGCCGGGGTGGTGGGCTGCTGCATGCCGTCTCCTCGTCGCTCGCGGGGTGCTCGGGGCCCGGCCGGGGCCAGGGGCCGCTCGGCACCCGGCCGGCCCACGGTGGTTTCCGGTGGGTGGGTTTCCAGGGTGGCCGACGGCCGGTGGGCACGCTCGGCGACGCCCCGGGCACCTGCTGTTGCGGCGAGCGGGGCAACGGGAGAGAAAGGAAGACGAGTGGCAGGAGCTTTCCGGGTCGGCCGTGGCCGGCCGGCCGCCTGCGAAACGGAGCCTCGATGACCTCCCAACCGCCTCCGTCCGGCCCGCCCACCGAGCCTCCGGACGGTCGGCCGTCCGGACCCCCGTCCGGGCCACCGGCCGGTCCGCCGTCCGGCGGGGGTGCAAGCGGGCCGGGCGGACCGGGCGGTACCGGCCCGCCGTCGTCCGGCGGGCCCGGGCGCGGGGCCCGCAGGCCGTGGTGGCGCTCCGGGAAGGGGCTGGCCCTGGCGGCGGGCATGGTGGTGGTGGCCGTGGTGGCCGCGGTGCTGATCGCCGGCCACCAGGGCGGAAACAACCCGGCCGTGCCGGCCGTGAACGAGGTCGCCCTGCAGGCCCCGGCCGATCCCGGGCCGGACCCGTTCACACCGTCGGTGGAGACCCGGGGGGTGAGCGCCCCCACGCCGGCCCCCGTCACCCCGACGGCGCAGCAGCCGGGCGGCGCCTCGCCCAGGGGCGGTTCGCCGGCCGTGTTCCACATCGTCGAGGGCGGCTCCGCCGGGCTTTACGCCGGGACGATGGGCAAGCCGAGCTGCGACACCGAGCGCCTGATCGGGATGGTCTCGACCGGGGACACCGGGCGCGCCTGGGCCTCTGCCGCCGGCATCGCGCAGGCCGAGATCCCCCGCTATCTGCGCTCGCTGACCTCCGCCTACGTGCGGGTGGACACCCGGGTGACCAACCACAACCACAAGAGCGGCGCGGTGGTCGACTACCAGTCCGTGCTCCAGGCGGGCACCGCCGTCCTGGTGGACGACCGGGGCGTGCCCCGGGTGCGCTGCTCCTGCGGCAACCCGCTGAAGCCGCCGTTGCTGGTGACCAAGGCCAAGTACACCGGGACGGCCTGGGCCGGCTTCCAGCCGACCGCACTGATCGTGGTGGCGCCGTCACCGCAGACGGTGACCCAGCTCGTCCTGGTGGACATCGAGACCGGCGGGTGGTTCTCCCGGCCGATCGGACGGGCCGAGATCGTGGACCAGCGCGTCGAACCGCCGACGGAGCCGCTGGCACCCGGCATCCCGCCGCCGAGCCCCTGGCAGCCGTCCACGCCCTCCGGCTCGGCGACGGGCTCGGGGGCCACGTCCCCGGGCGCGACGAGCCCCGGAGCGGGTTCCTCGGGTGCGACCGGTTCCGGGGCCACGTCCTCGACCGCCTCGGGCACGACCGCCTCGGGCACGGCCGCCGACTCGGCAACCGGCACCATCACCGGCCCGGCCGCGGGGGCAGCCGCCCAGAGCTGACCCGACGCGCCCGCCCCCGGTTGCCGCCGGCCACCCCCCGGCCGGTGGCAGCGGCACGCCTCAGGGCAGCAGCACCCTCGCGTCCTCGGGCCCGAGGACGCGGCCGTCCGCCGAGCGCACCTCGACCGGCGCGACGGGCGCGCCGGACTCGCGGTCCACCAGGCGCGCCCGGGGCTCGTCCTCCTCGAAGAACCACTGGTCGCCCCACTGCCGCAGCGCCGTGATCACCGGGAACAGCGCCCGGCCCTTCTCGGTGAGCACGTACTCCTGGTACGGGCTGCCGTCGGCGGCCGGCGCGAGGTCGAACACCCCGTTGGCGACCAGGTTGGCCAGGCGGGCCGACAGGATGTTCTTGGCCAGGCCGAGGTTCTTCTGGAACTGCCCGAAGCGGCGCAGCCCGTCGAAGGCGTCACGGACGATCAGCAGCGTCCAGCCGTCGCCGACGACGTCGAGCGGACGGGCGACCGGGCAGGCCGATTCCTCGTGCGTGATGCGTTTCGGCACTTCTCCCACCTCTCAGCGCTCACCGGTCGACGCCCAGCGTACCGATCAGAACGCGGTTGCTTATTGAAACCAGGATATGCCATGGTTCGGCGGTGGCACTTTGAAACCACCATGCCCTTCGAGGGAGTCCCGCCCATGACCTCTCCCGCCCGCGCATCCGCCTCCACCACGACCGCCGCCGACCCGGCCGGCGCCCCCACCGGGGCACCACCGCGCGGCCTGTCACCCGCCGCCGCCTGGCTGCTCTCCGTCGCCTGCGGCCTCGCCGTGGCCAACGTCTACTACTCGCAACCACTGCTCGACCTGATCGCCCGGGACCACGGCATCGACCCGGCGACCATCGGCCTGGTCGGCACCCTCACCCAGACGGGCTACGCCCTGGGCCTGCTGCTGCTCGTGCCGCTCGGCGACCACGTCAACCGCCGCACCCTGATCACCTCCCAGCTCGGCCTGTCCGTCCTCGCCCTCCTCGCCGTCGCACTCGCCCCCTCCGCTCCGCTGCTGCTCCTCGCGATGGCCGCCGTCGGCGTCCTCGCGGTCGTCGCCCAGGTGGTCGTCGCCTACTCCGCCCAACTCGCCGCCCCGGGCGACCAGGGCCGGGTGGTCGGCACCGTGACCAGCGGCATCGTGGTCGGCATCCTGCTCGCCCGCACCGTCGCCGGAACCATCGGCGACCTGGCCGGCTGGCGTGCCGTCTACGTCGCCTCCGCCGTCGCGACCGCCGTCATGGCCCTCGCCGTCGCGACCGCCGTCCCGTCCGAACGGCACCGAGCGGCCGAACGGATCGGCTACCCCCGCCTGGTCGGCTCGGTCTTCGTACTCTTCGCCCAGGAGCGCGTGCTCCGGGTCCGGGCTGTCCTCGCGCTGCTCAGCTTCACCTCCATCACCGTGCTGCTCACCCCGATGGTGCTCCCGCTCGCCGCGCCTCCCTTCCACCTCAGCCACACCCAGATCGGACTCTTCGGCCTCGCCGGTGCCGCCGGAGCCCTCGGGGCCGGGTACGCCGGCCGCCAGGCCGACCGCGGCCGGGCCGAACGCACCGCCGGGATCGGCCTGCTGGCCATGCTGGCCGGCTGGCTCCCGGCCGCACTGCTCCCGCACTCGGTCTGGTGGCTGGTGCTCGCCATGGTGGTGATCGACTACGGCCTGCAGTCCGTCCACGTCGCCAACCAGCACCTCCTCTACCAGGTCCGCCCCGAGGCGCAGAGCCGCCTGACCGCCGGCTACATGCTGCTCTACTCCGCCGGGTGCGGCGCGGGCGCGATCCTGTCCACCGTCGTCTACGACCACGGCGGCTGGACGGCCGTCTGCCTGCTCGGTGCCGCCACCAGCCTGACCGCGCTCGGCTACTGGTGGACGGCGGCCCGCCACTGACGAACGGCCGACTTCAGGCCGCTCAGCTCCCGGCCACCGGCGCGTCCGCCGACGACGCCGTGGCGAGGATCTCCCGCAGCGCCCGTATGCCCTCGCGCCAGGCCGGACCGCTCTCCGTCTCGTCCCACAGCTCCGCGAGCTCCGACTCCTCCGCCACCACCCGGTCCAGCGCCGCCACCGCGAGCGGGCGCAGTTCGGCGGAGAGCGGCGGCACCGGCTCCTTCGGGCCGTACGCGCTGGTCACCGCCGCCCCGCCCGGGCACTGCGCCGCCACCAGCGCGGCGGCGGCGACCGCCTCCACCGCCTCGTCGGAGTCCAGGTACTCCTCCGCCCGGGCGGCGCACCGCAGCGCGGACCGGAGCATCGCCTCCCGCTCGCCCGGCGCCACGTCGTCCAGACCGCCGCTGAAGTCCGCCGCCGAGTCGTTGTCGAAGTGTCCGATGTCCCAGGTGCCCATGCCGATCCCCTCACGCCGGTCGTGTTCGTGTGCGACGGATGCTTGCACACGCGACCGACAATCCGCCGGGCCGACCGATATTCGCTGGTCGGCACGGTGACGGTAGGGCAGAGTGCGGCCATGACCACCACTCAGGGACTGGACCGGGACGGCTGCATCGCCCGGGAGGGCTCGCTCGACCGCGTGCCGCCGGCGTTCGCGCCGGTGGTCGCCGCCGCCCGCGAGCGGATCGCTGCGGCCTTCGGCCCCGACCGGCTGCACAGCGCCTACCTCTACGGCAGCATCCCGCGCGGCACCGCGACCCCCGGTGTCTCCGACCTCGACCTTCTGCTCGCCCTGCACCACGGGCCCACGGCCGCGGACCGGGCGGCGGCCGGCGCCCTCGAAGCGGCGCTCGACGCCGAGTTCGCCCAGGTGGACGGCGTCGGCGTGCTGCTCTTCGACACCGGCACACTGCTCAGCGAGCTGGAGCGGCACGACCTGGGCTGGTTCGTCGCATGCCTCTGCACCCCCCTGCTCGGCGAGGACCTCGCCGCCCGGCTCCCCCGCTACCGCCCCACCTCTCTGCTGGCCCGGGAGACCAACGGAGACCTCGCCCTGGCCCTGCCCAGGTGGCGCGAACGCGCGGCCACCGCGGGTACGGACGCCGAACTGCGCGCCCTCGTCCGGGCCGTCTCCCGCCGCCTGGTCCGCACCGGCTTCACCCTGGTCATGCCCCGCTGGGGCGGCTGGACCAGCGACCTCGCCGCCTCCGCCGAGGCCTTCGCCGGCTACTACCCGGAGCGCGCCGACCAGCTGCGCCTCGCCGCCGGCACCGCCCGTACCCCCACCGCCGACCGGGCCACCCTGGCCGCGCTCGTCGACGACCTGGGCCCCTGGCTCGCCGCCGAGTACGCCGCCGTCCACGGCGTGAAGGCGCCCCGCCCGTGACGGCGCCGGAGCACCACCCGCCGCTGGTCCGCGAGGTCTTCCCGGACCTGGTCCGCGAGCTGGTCGACCTCCTGGAGGGCGAGGGCGAGCGCGAACTGGCCGTCGCCGCCCGGGACCTCCGGCTGGTCGCGCGGTGCCGCTGCGGTGACGGCTTCTGCCAGAGCTTCCAGACGGAGCCGCATCCGGACGGTCAGCCGTTCGGCCCGGACCATCGGTGCGTACCGCTCTCACCGGCCGACGGCATGCTCGTCCTGGACGTCGTGGACGGGCGGATCGTGTACGTCGAGGTCCTCGACCGAGAGCCCCTCACGGACGTCCGCCCCGGCCCGGACTGACGGCGCGGCGGGCCGACCGCCCCACCTCCGGGGATCTCAGTCCACGCAGGGAATCCCGCCCGCCTTCACCGCCGGCCCCTGCATCGGCAGCCCTCCCGCCGGGTCGGCGGAGGGGTCGGCCGACGGCACGGCGGCCGATGTCACGGCGGCCGACGGCACGGCGGCCGATGTCACGGCCGTCGGGCTCGGGGAGCGGGAGACGGCAAGGGTGAGCAGGATGCGGCCCGCGGGGACCGTCGTCGAGGAGAACGCGTTCACCCCGTAGCGGGCGGCGAGCTGCTGCGCGTCCGCCTTGGCCCCGGACCCGTACGCGACCGTGGTGGCCCGGGTCCTGGCCGGGGCGTCGCCGAACCGGCCCGCCTGGTAGCCGAGTTCGGCCAGCGCCCTGGACTCGTTGACCGCCGCGCCCGCCCCCGCGGCCGCGTTGACGTCGACCACCGCCTTGGCCGCCACGCTCGGGGTGGCGGAGGGCGACGGAGCCGGTTCGCCCGGCGCGCCCCCGGGCGTGGCGGCCGGAACGGCCACCACCGTCCCGTGGTTGAAGAGCTGCCGGACGATCTTCCTGATCAGGTCCGGGTTGACGGTGTTGACCTCCTGCCCGCCGACCGTCTTGAAGCCACTGATCGGCAGGGTGTTGAACTCCACGTTGCCGCCGGTCAGGTTGGGCGTCTGCTGGGCGAAGTCGAGGATGTTCCACTCGTTGTCGATCACCACGTCCTTCTTCACCACCGCGAACAGCTTCTGCATCTGCCCGAGGTCGTTCAGGATGCCCTGCTGCTTGAGCTTGTACTCGACGGAGGAGAGGAACGCCTGCTGCCGGTGGGTGCGATCGAGGTCGCCGTTGGTGAGGTGGTGGCGCTGGCGGACGAAGGAGAGCGCCTGCGCGGCGTTCAGGGAGCTGATCCCGGCCGGGAGCCTGAGGCCGGTGCCGCCGCCCTCGTGGGTGGCGGTCCGGGCGGTGATCGGGTCGTCCACCGGGTGGTTGAGGCAGACCTGGATCGGCTCCACCGCCTTGGCGACGTCGTAGAAGCCGATCAGGTTCACCTCCGCGAAGTGGTCGATCGGGATGTCCAGGAGGCTCTGCACGGTCTGGATGGTGGCCGAGCGGCCGGCCTCGCGGCTCTGCCGCTCCAGCTCCGCCCTGGAGAGCCCCTTGCCCGCGAGTTTCTGCTCGGCCGCCCCCTTGGCGATGCCGTACGCCTCCTTGATCTTGTGCATCTTTCCGTCCGCACCGACGGTCTGCACGTAGTCGTCGCGCGGGACGGAGAGCGCGGTGACCCTGCCACCGTCGGCCGGGATGTGCAGCACGATCAGGGCGTTGGTGTTGTACCCGCCGATCTCGCTGGAGCCGGCGTGCAGTTCGGCCTCCACGAACTGCTTGGGCAGGGCGTTGCCGTCCATGTCCTTGCGGCTGTCCAGGCCGATCAGCAGCAGGTTGACGGACTTGTCGAGGTGCGGCGGGGCGTTCTTCCTGGCCTCGCTCAGAGCGGTGGACTTGATCATGCCGTCGTCCAGGCTGCGGTACTCGTACCAGGTGAATCCGCTGGCGCAGAGCACGGTGGCCGAGACGGTGCAGGCCAGGGTGCGCCCGGCGACGGTCAGCGGGGCGGCGCCGTGGCGCGGGACGTGGCCGCGCTGACCGCGGCCGCCGGTACGGCTGTTGCCGCGCTCAGCCACGACGGCTCCTTCCGGCCGGGGCAGGCGTCCTGCCGGTTCGTCCGCGCTCCGGCACCGCCCGGCGGCGGGCCGCCACGGCGCGGGCCGCGACCACCGCGAGCGCCACCGCCACGGCCACGGCCATCACCGGGAACGCTCCGACCACCCAGCGCAGCACACCGGTGCCGAGGTTCTTCCCCTGGTAGTTCCCGGGGTGCGCCAGGTACTCGACGCCCGAGACGGTGAGCAGCACCACGACCGGGACGGCCGTCACCACCCACCACCGGCCCGCCCGGCTGCACAGCATCGCCGCGGCCGCCGTTCCGAGCACCGAGCCCACCGCGAAGAGGATGCCGACGCCCGGCCCGTCGAGTTCGTCCGCGACCGCCCCGAGCAGCGGCAGCCCGACCGCCGAGAGCGCGGCCGCCGCCCCACAACGACGGCGCGCCTGCTGGCGACGGCGGGCGGCCCCGGGGCGCGGCGCCCGAACCTGCCGGGGCACCCCGGCGCCCGCGACGTTCCCCCGTGCGCCTGCGGCTCCCGCACCGACCGCCCGGGAGCGCTGGGCGGGCAGGGCACGGTCCTCGGTGCGCGGTCCCGCGTCCTGGTACGGCGTTCTCGCCCGCTGACCGGCCATGCGCACTTCCCTCGATCGTTGCGGCTGCGGCGGCGCGATCGCACCGCCGCGCGTGCCGGGACGCCATCGGTCCTGGTGGGGATCCATCCTCTACATCACTGTAGAAGTTGGTCCGGAGCATACGAACCCATTTCAGCAAAGTCATCCGCCGCCACCCGGCAGCGACGGACCGTCTGGTGGCCCGTCGTTAGGATGGTCATGATCCCCGCCACGTCGGCACACCATCAGGAACGCATCAGAGGAGCAGAGCGTCACCATGTTTGAGAGTCTGAAGAACATCGCGGACAAGGCCACCGACCTCGCCCGCGAGCACGGCGACGTGATCGGGCAGGGCCTGGACAAGGTCGGCGACGCGATCGACGACCGCACGGACGGCAAGTACAGCGGGCAGATCGACACCGGCGTCGAGAAGGCGAAGGACTTCCTGCGCAACCTCGACGGCGACCGGAAGCCCACCGAGTAACCTGCCGCAGGGCACGATCAGTCGCACGGCGGTCGAACGAGCGCACGGGCGAACGGGGAGGGGCGGCAGCGGTGAGCGAGGAGAAGAAGGGGTCCGGTCCGGGGCGCTGGCTGGTGATCGGCGTCGTGGTGGTGGCCGGACTGGGGCTCGTCCGCGGCACCGGCCACGACGGCGCGGCCTCTGCCGACCCCTCCCCGACCGCCGCCGCCCCGTCCGGCCCCTCCTCGGGCACCGCGCCGTCGGCCGGCTCCTCCGCGCAGCCGTCGAAGCCGTCGAAGCCGTCGGGTCCGTACGACCCGGCCGACTACGCGGCGCCGGTGCGCCAGTACGCCGCCGAGGCCGGGGTCAACCCGCAGCTGCTGATGGCCATCCTCTACAACGAGTCGTACAAGCCGCACGACCCCGAGCTCGAACGGGCCTGGCAGCGCAACAAGCCGGACGCCTCGTTCGGCATCGCCAACATGCACCGGGCCGCCTTCGACGACACCAAGCCCGGCCGCCCCTTCGCCTCCCGGCAGTGGGAGGAGCTCCCGGACGACCGGAACCTGGCCGTCCAGGCGGCTGCCTGGCACCTGCACGACCTCGCCGCGCAACTGCCCGCACGCCCGGGCGTGTCGCTCAGCCGGGACGAACTGGTCGCCCTCGGCTACAACGCGGGCGCGGGCAACATGCTGGCCTTCGCCCGGGGCGTCAAGATCGGTTCCCAGGCGCAGTCCTACCTCGACCGGCTGCGCGACAACTGGTCGAAGTCCGGCGAGGCCGTCAAGTAGCGCCTCCCGGCGGTCAGCTGACGCCGAGCCGGGCGGACCAGATCCTCCGCCAGGCCAGCGCGTCGGCGACCCCCTCGGCCAGGCCGCGCCGCGGCTGCCAGCCGAGCAGGTCCCGTGCGGTGTCCACGACGGCGTAGCAGCCGATCACGTCCCCGGGCCGCGGCCCCGCCTCCCGCACCTCGAGACTGGTGCCGACGGCCTGTTCGAAGGCGGCGACCAGTTCCCGCACGGTGGTCCCGTCGCCGGTGCCGACGTTGATCACCCGGTAGCGGTCCGCCACGCCCGGGGCGATCACCTCGTCGAACCGGAGCAGCGCCGCGACGTGCGCCTCGGCGAGGTCCTGGACGTGGACGTAGTCGCGGATGCCGGAGCCGTCGCGGGTGGCCCAGTCGGTGCCGGTCACGATGAACGGGGTGCCGGTGGTGTGCGCCTCGATCAGCTTGCCGAGGGCGTGGGTGGGGTGGAGGTCCTGGAGGCCGGTGCGCAGCTGCGGGTCGGCACCGATCGGGTTGAAGTAGCGCAGGGCGATGACGCGCTGCCGCCCGGCGTCCTCGCCCCGGGTCCAGTCCTGAAGGACCTGCTCCATCATCTGCTTGGTGCGCGCGTACGGGCTGCCGGCGTCGACCGGGCTGCTCTCGTCCACCCGGGCGTCGGGGGTGGGGGCGTAGATCGAGGCGGAGCTGCTGAAGACGACCCGGGTGCAGCCGTGGCGCTGGAGGGCGTCCAGGAGTTCGACGGTCTTGGCCACGTTCTCCCGGTAGTAGTACAGCGGCTTGGCCACCGACTCGGGTACGACGATCTTCGCGGCGCAGTGGACGGTGGCGTCGATGTCGGGATGCTCGGCGAAGATCCGGTCGAGCAGGGCGGCGTCGGCGATGTCGCCCCGGTAGAAGACCCTGTCCGCGACGAACTCGGCCCGTCCCCGGGAGAGGTCGTCCAGCACGACCGGGGTGATCCCCCGGTCGAGCAGGGCGGAGGCCACGGTGCTGCCGATGAATCCCGCACCACCGGTGATCAGGACCTTCTTCATACGCGGATGCTCCCTTGCGATCGCCCGGGCACCCGGTGGCGCCCGGCGACCGGAAGAGACGTCGGCCCGCACCCGGCCGGTTCCACGGCCGGGTCGTCCCCGCGAACCGGGCGGGCGGTTCCGGGCGGCTCAGCCCCGGTGGCGGCGCAGCCAGAGCCCGGTGGCGACCAGGACGACGGCCGCGCAGGCGGTGCCGATGGCCGCCCAGGTGGTGGCGTCGGAGGTGGTCGCGTGGACGCGGCCGGGCGAGGCCTCCCGGGCGGAGACGGGGGCGGCGGTGGTCCCCGTCGCGGGGAGGGTCTCCCGGAGCGGGGCAGGGGTCACCTCGGCGGACCGCGGTGCGGCTTCGGACAGCGCCGGGCCTCCCGTCCCCGGGGACGCCGGGTCGGTGACCGCGACGGTGTCGACGTCGAGCTCGCGCTCCCCGTGCCCGGGGGCGGGGAAGGCGCAGTCCACCGTCACCCGCCAGTGCCCGACGGGAAGGATCTCCCGGGTGGTGTACGTCCCCGGGTGACCGGGGGCGGTGACCAGGCGCCAGGGGCCGACGGTGCGGCCGTCGGAGGCCGTCGCCGCGAGCGTGCCGGCGAACTCACCGGTCACCGGGTCGTGGTCGTCCTCCCAGGTGGCGACGGTGCTGACGCGGCCGTTCTGCTGGCCGGTGACGTCCAGGTGGATGCTGTCACCGTGGGCGACGGCGGGTGCGGCGGTGGACAGCACGGCCGCGGCGGCGAGGGCGAGGGCGGCGAGGTGGGGGCGGGTTCGCATGCGGGAGGGTCCTCGGGGCGGTGTGGGGGCAGGGACGCGGGGAACGGCCGGCGCCGGGAACGACCACCACCGGGTGGGCGGCGGCCGTTCCCGGCGCGACGGGCCTCCGGGCCTTCGGGTGTCGGGGCCCGCGGGCGTCGGCGGCTCGGGTCGAAGGGTCCGGCCGGCGTACGGGCCGACCGGTTTCACGGACTCACAGGAACAGCCTTACCCCGAACGGCTCACGAGGCCTTCATCCACGACCGGTTCCGGTGAGGCCCGCCGGTCGGCCGTTGCGACTCCGGCGGCCGGCCGCCGTGGGCGGCGGGGCGACCGGACGGCCCGGCGGCGGTGCCGGTCCGCCGGTGTCCCCCGACCCGTCGTCCCCGACCACCCCGGTCGGCGAGCCCGTGCGCCTGCCCGGGGTGAGCCTGCGGCGCCTGCCGCGGTGCCCCATCGCGTCCCTCTCCTCGTGCGACGGCCCGCGCCCCGTGGCGTGACGGGCGCGGGCCTTCCGACACTCCGGAGAGCGGAGGGGGCGACCGGGGATAACAGAAACCTCTTGCGGAATTCCCGGGACAGCTCGACCTGGCGGGGCCGGGGGCACCGGAAACGGTCCCGGGCAGGGCGGAGCCGGGCAGCGCACTCGGGGGGGTGCGCGCTCCCCGGCAGGGGTGGTGGCGGCCCCCGGCCGGAGTCCCGGGGCGCATGACACCGTCGGCCGTGACGGAATGCCAGACCCGTCGGCGGAGGCCGACCAGTTCCCTGACCAGGAGATTTTCCGCCCCGGACATGCCATTGCCCCTCGGCATGTGACGTATCGTCAGAACGGGCGGAGAATCAGACCGCGGAGGATCAGGCCGCGGGGAATCAGGCCGCGACCCTCACCGGCTCCGCCCCGAAGGCCGCCGCGCCCGCCCCGGACCGCACCGCCGTCACGGAGCCGGCGCCACAGCCCCCGTGCAACCGGGCCAGCCCGGCCACGAGGGCGACCCGGTCCCCGGAGAGCCAGAGCCGCAGGGCCGCCGAGAGCGCGGCGCTGGCCGGGCCGACCGCGGGACCGCCGGTCCGCACGAGCCGCTCACCGAGCAGCGGCAGCAGGTCCGCGACCGGGGCGGGCAGCCACAGGGTGAGCGCGAAGGGCGCCGGTCTGGCCAGAACGCGCAGCAGCGGCAGGACGCACGCGTCGTCGTGCAGTACGGGGATGACCTCCAGCAGCCCGTCCACCGCCACGCCCGAGACGTCGCCGCCGTACCCGCGCGCGAGGTCCCGCAGCAGCGCGCGCTCGGCGGCGGTGATCCGGACGGTCAGCATGACCTCGTCGCAGTCCATGGTCCCGGTCCCCTGTCGTGGAGATGTCGTGGTGTGGTCGTCTCGCGGTGGTGTCAGTCCCGTGCCGACAGGGTTCCTGCCCCGATTCGGCCGTCCGATACCGGCGCTATCAGGCCGTAGTGGCCGTCGAAGCGGCGGTAGAGCACCCGCGCCCGGCCGTCACCGGCGTCGGTGTAGTCGACGAACGGGCGGCCGGTGATCCAGAGCAGGCGGGCCACCTCGGCGAGGTCGAGCGGCGGCACGGCGCCGGTGCCGGTGCCGACGCCGACGGAGCACAGCTCCACCGTGCCGCTCGGCGAGCAGCGGTGGACCAGGCTGTCGCGCCCGGTCACGGCGTCCGCGAAGAGGTGGAACCGCCGGTCGAGGGCGAGCAGTTCGAGCGCGGCCTGCTCGGGGGTGCGGTGGGCGAGCACGACCGCCTTGTGCCGGGCGATCCGCCGCTGGGCGAGCGGACGGTCGGCGAACTGCGGGCGGTAGGCGCTCTCGTAGGCGGCGGCGAAGCCGATGTCGCCCTGCTCGCGCAGCCGGCCGGCCCGGCCGGCCAGCGTGCCGAGCACCAGGTCGACGGACTCCCGCGCGGTGCCGGTCGCGAGCTGAACCCGGACCGGGCCGACGCCCGCCAGCTCGACGTCCGCCTGGGCCAGCGCGGGCCGGGTCACCGACCGGTCGCGCGAGCGGGTCAGCCGCAGTCGCAGCGCGTGGGTGTCGGGTCCGAGCGCCGCGGCGGTGTCCAGCGCCCGGGCCCGGGCGTACTCGGCGTCCTCACGCGGCAGCTCGCCGCGGATCTCCACCCGGACGTCGAGGGCCGGCCGGTGGCGCAGACGGGTCATCAGGTTCCTCCTTCTTCGCAACCATGCTGTCCCTCGCACGCCCGTGCGGCGAGGGTCCAAAGACCCTGCGTGCGGACAGGCCCCGAATCACCCGGCCGGACGCATCCGCGCAGGTCAACACCGATCTTCGAGCACTCACGAAAGGGTCGATCCAATCGGCCGTTGGAGTGATCCCCGCATATTCGGCGCAACGCTCGGGAAACCGGCGCGTTTGCCAAACGTGCGCCCTCCCGCCGGGGGCGCGCGCGGGGCCCGCGCTGGGCGGTCCCCCGCCTCCCGGCCGGCCCGCCGCTGCCACCCGGCATCGCCCGCACCGGCCACTCTGGTGAGAGGTAGTGTCATGTCCCTGCTGACCGAAACGCGGAAGCTGATCGTCCCCCCGAGAGCCGCACCCGGTCCGTCCCCGCTGGCCCGCGCCGCCGTCCCCCCGCTGGCCCCCGGCGCCCTGCCCGGTCTCGGGCACGCCGGCGCCCTGCTGCGCGACCCGCTCGGCTTCCTCGGCTCCCTCGCCCGCCACGGCGGGGTGGTCCGCATCCGGCTGGGACCGCGCACCGTCTGCGTGGTCACCGACGCCCGGCTGGTCCACACCCTGCTCGTCGCACTGGCCCACGACTGCCCGCGCGGCGCCGTCCAGGACACCCTCAAGACGGCCTTCGGCGACGGCCTGCTGATGTCCGAGGGCCAGGCCCACCGCGACCGCCGCCGGATCATCCAGCCCGCCTTCGGTCCGGACCGGATGGGCGAGTACCTGGCCGTGATGCAGCAGGTCACCGAGGAGCGGGCCGGACGCTGGCGCCCCGGCCAAGTCCTCGACGTGGCCAAGGAGATGAACCACCTGGCGCTGGAGATCGTCACCCGCTCGCTGTTCGACGCCCGGCTCAGCGAGGACGCCACCGTCGCCTTCCACCGGGCGCTGCCGGACCTGGTGAAGGGCCAGATCGTCCAGTCCCTCTACCCGAACCCGGCGCTCGCCCGGCTGCCGCTGCCCGTCAACCGGCGCTTCGACGACGCCGTGCGGGTCCTCAACCGGGTGGTCGACCAGGCCGTCAACGGCCGCGCCGCGACCGCGACCGCCGAGGAGGGCCGGCGCACCCTGCCCGCCCTGCTGCGCGCCGCGACCGACCCGGCCACCGGGTGCCCACTCACCGAGGCGGACGTGCGGTCCGAGGCGATCACCATGTTCGGCGCGGGCACCGAGACCGTCTCCACCACGCTCACCTGGCTGCTGGACGAGCTGCTGCGCCACCCCGAGGTGGAGGCCCGGATCCTCGCAGAGCTGGACGAGCACCTGCCCGCGGGCACCGTCCCCACCCCCGAGGCGCTGGCCCGGCTCACCTACACCCGCAGCGTCACCCAGGAGGTGGTGCGGCTGCACGCGCCGAACGCCTTCCTGATGCGCACGGCCCAGGTGCCGGTCGAGCTCGGCCCGTACCGCATCCCGGCCGGCACCGAGCTGCTGTACAGCCTCACCGCACTGCACCGCGACCCGGTGCGCTACCCGGAGCCGACGAGCTTCCGGCCCGAACGCTGGCAGGACGCCGGCGGCACCGGGCGGCCGTCCTTCCTGCCGTTCGGGGCGGGCAAGCACAAGTGCATCGGCGAGGCCTTCGCGTGGGCGGAACTGACCGTCGCGGCCGCGACGATCCTGCGCCGCTGGCGGACGGTGGCGGTGCCGGGCGCCCGGGCCCGCGAGGTGGTGTGGACGACGGTCCAGGCACAGGGCCTGCGGGTACGGCTCGCGCCGCGCGGCGCGCGCTCCCCGCGCGGCGGCGCCGCGGCGGCCCCCCGCGAGGGCGATGCCCCCTCCTCACCGGAGGGCACAGCGCCCTTCCCGCCCGCCGAACCGCCGCCGGGCCGGTGCCCGCTCACCGGCGCCACCCGCGCGACCGCCCCCGCGGCGCCCATGGCCGCCGCCGCTCCGGCGGGCCCCCGCCCGCCCCGTGACCTGCGCCTCGCCGCCGACCGGCACGCCGACTGGGCACTCCGCCGCGGCCTGCTCACCCCGGCGGAGCTGCCCCGCTACCGGGCCTACGCGCTGCACGAGCTGATCGGCCACGCCTTCCCCCGCGCCCGGGGCGCCGAACTCGACCTCCTGGTGGACGTGCTGGGCTGGTTCACCATCCTGGACGACTGCTTCGACGGTTCGCCCGGCCGCCACCCCGCCGAGGCCCGCGCCCTGGTCGACCCGCTGATCGCGGTGCTCGACGGAGCCCGCGGCGCGAGCCCCTCCGAAAGCCGACTCCTGTTCTCCTGGCGGGAGTTGTGGAAGCGGCAGACCGCGTCGATGTCCCCCGAGTGGCGCGCCCGGGCGGCCCGGGAGTGGCGGGCCTGCCTGGCCACCTTCCCCGCCGAGGCCGACCACCGCGCCCGCGGCACCGTGCCCGCCCTCGGCCTCGACCTGGGCGACACCATGCGGCTGCGCCGGCACGGCAGTTGCCTCTACCCGTTCATGAACATACTGGAACGGGTCCACGGCGCCGACGCCCCGGCCGCGCTGCACGCGGAGCCCGCGCTGCACCGGCTGCGCGCCAACACCGCCGACGCCGCCACACTGATCAACGACCTCTACTCACTGAAGCGCGAGGAACGACAGGCCGGGGCCGCTTTCAACACCGTACTCACCCTCCAACGGGCGCACGGCTGCACCCGCGGCCGCGCGGTCCACGCGGTGCGCACCCGGGTGGTGCGGCTGCGGCAGGAGAGCGAGGAGCTGCGCCGCGACCTGGCGCGCCGCCACCCGGCCGGGCGCTGGTACCTGGACGGCACCCGGGAACTGGTCACCGGCGTGCAGGCCTGGACCAGCACCAGCGACCGCTACCTGGTGCCGGACCGCGGGCCGCGCCGGTGAGCCGCCCGTCCCCGCCGCGCTACTTCCGGCCGCCGAGCGCGAACAGCAGCAGCACGAAACCGGCGAACAGGTGCGTGGCGAAGATGTAGATGCCCGCGCGGATCAGCATCGCCTTGCGGCGCCGCTTCTCCTCACTCGTACCGTCGTCGCTCGTGCTGTCGCTCATGGTGGTGCTTCTCCTCGGATCGGGCGGACGGGCCGGGCGCGGCTCAGCGGGGCCGAACGCCGGAGGCGCGCAGCTCGGTGAGCAGCGCGCCCTGGTCGGCGATCAGCTCGGTCAGGATCCGCCGGGCCGCGCTCAGCAGCTCGGCGACGTCCGGGGTGCTGAGCGCGTACACCACGGTGTTGCCCTCGCGGGTCGCCGTGACCAGCTGGGTGCGGCGCAGCACCGCGAGCTGCTGGGAGAGGTTGGACGGCTCGACCTCGATCTCCGCCAGCAGCTCGCGCACCGGCCGCGGGCCGTCCTGGAGCAGCTCCAGGACCCGGATCCGCACGGGGTGGCCGAGGGTGCGGAAGAACTCCGCCTTGGCCTGGTACAGCGGTACCGGCATCGTCCGCGCTCTCCCTCTGGTCCGGCTCGATGGTCGTCCGGCCGGGCGGGGATCGATGCCGCGGCCGGTAGGCATCATCGCGACAGATGAAGATTTCTTCAAGTCGTCACAGTGCGTCGCCATGGCGCTCCGAAACCCGGCATGCCCCGGCCGGGCGATCCGCCGCGCGGTCGCACCCCGGCCGGGGCATGCGGACGCCGAGCCCGGAATGCTGCCAACTCCCGGGCTCGGCAGTCACGGTGACGTGCCGTCAGCAGGCTACAGGCACATCCACCGTGGCCGGCACCTGGCCGCTCCAGAACCCCTCGACGTCGAAGGACACGTGCACGGTCGACCCGCACGGCACGGTGGCCGAGATGCCGTCGACGCGCACCGTGGACACCTGGAACACGGTGCGGCCGCTCACCGTGCCGAGCGAGGCCCCACCGGCCACGTTGGCCGACAGGTGGGTCACCAGCTCCTTCGGCGCCGGCGGCCACGGGGTGCCCGGGGACGGCGGGCCGGCCAGGCCGATCTTGCCGTAGATCGCGACGCTGTCACCGGTCACGTCGGCGCAGGCGTAGGTGGCCAGGCCGGCCTGGAGGCTCTGGTACCCGCAGGTGGTGACGGTGGTGGTGGCAGCGGCCGGGGCCGCGGCGAACGCGGGGACGGGGGCCGAGAGCAGGGCGGCGGCGCCGACGGCGCCGGCGGCGATCCGGGTGATCCGGTTCATGGGTTCCTCCTTGAAGGGAACGGGGACGGACAGGGACAGGTGGTGTGGCACATATGACATTTCATAGGCGCACGACAGGAACTTTGCCATGCGATTCCGATGCCCTGACCCCGATTTGCCCTTCGAACCGAACCCTCGTCCGAAACCAGATCCTCAATGGCGCAATCACCCTCGACAGGCCGAACGGGTGCACCTTCTCAGGCAACGCCCGAGTTGAGCCCGGGTGAACCGCACCCGAACCACCGCCCGGGCGGAACCTCGGCGCCCGCTGCCGGACGGCGTCGGCAGTCCGCCGGGGCTCAGCCCAGCGAGCCCCGCAGGGCGTCGACCCGGGCCACCGCGTCGGTGAAGGCGTGCCGGTCCAGGCGGCCGTCGTCCAGGGCGGCGGCCAGCGCCTCGGTGGCGTCCTCGGCCTGCTGCGGGTCTCGGGCGGAGCAGAGCAGCAGGTCCATCCCCGCCCGGGCGGCGGCCAGCGCACGGTCGCCGGCACCGCCGTACGGGGCGAGCGCCTCGGCCTCCAGGGCGTCGGTGACGGTCACGCCCTCGAAGCCGAGCCGGCCGCGCAGCTCGCCCTGGATGATCGTGGGCGAGAACCCGGCCGGGCGGTGCGGGTCCAGCGCGGGGTAGACCGCCCAGGAGGCCATCACCAGCCGCACACCCGCCGCGATGGCGGACCGGTAAGGGGCCTCGCCGCGGGCGCGGAGCTGCGACAGCGGGATGTTCAGGGTGACCGGGCGCTCGTCCGTGTTCCCACCCCGGGGCGCGGCGCCGAGACCGGGGAAGTGCTTGGCGGTCGCGGCCACGCCGAGACCCTGCTGGGCGGCGAGGAAGGCGCTGCCCAGCTGCGCCACCGTGGCAGGGTCCTGGCTGTAGGAGCGTTCGGGGTGGTCGATGAAGTTGTCCGGCTCGTCGTAGACGTCGAGCACCGGGGCGAGGTTGAGGTTCAGCCCGGCCTCGGCGAGGGTCCGGGCGGCGCCGGTCCCGGACTCCGCCGCCGCGGCGACCGGGTCCGCCGCCGATCCGACGCGGCGGGCGGAGAGTTCGGGCGCACCGGGCAGCCGGCGGACCTTGCCGCCCTCCTGGTCGGTCATCAGCAGCAGGGTGCGCGGATGCGGCGCCTCGGCCGCGGCCTGCTTCAACTCGGCGACCGACTCGGCGAGTTGCTCCGGGCTGGTGACGTTCTCGCCGAACAGGATCACCCCGGCCGCCCGCCCCTCCCGGAGCGTCTGGAGCACCCCGGCCGGCGGTGTCGGGCCCGAGTAGGACAGGACGATGCGCCGCCCGGCGAGCACCCGGGAGTCCTCCTGCTCCTGGCCGGCCATCGCCGCGCTCCTCTCGCCCTGGGCACCGTGCGGCGGGGCGGGCGAGCCGAGCGGCACCGGCCCGAGCACGGCCCCCATGACGGCCAGCACCACCCCGAACTGGGCGACACTTCGGAACGGGGCCATCACGCCTCCCGGGTCGGCATTTGACTTCGGCATGTCAACGTACCCAGGGGCGTGACGCGGCACTCCCCCCCTGCACCGGATTCATCCGACAGCTCAACTTTTGCACCACAGAAGGCCGCGGCGGTCATACGCCGGGCGGACCCGCGACACGCCTCAGGGCGAACGGCGGACCAGGCGGCCCAGGACCGCCAGGCCCTCGGCGATCTCGGCCACCGAGCCCGCCGCGTAGCCGAGGACCAGCCCGGGCGGGTACGGGAGCCGGGCGTGCCAGGACAACGGCTGCACCTTGACCCCCTCGGCCAGTGCGGCCGCGGCCAACTCGGTGTCGGTGCGGCCGGGTTCCTCCGGAAGCGTCAGCATCAGGTGGAGGCCCGCCGCCGCGCCGTGCACGGTGGCTCCCGGCAGGTGGGTGCGAATGGCGGCGATCATGGCGTCCCGGCGACGGCGGTGTCGGCGGCGCAGCAGCCGCAGGTGGCGGTCGAGGTCGCCGGACTCCATCAGCCGGGCGAGGACCAGCTGGGGCAGCACCGGGTTGCCGAGGTCGGCGAAACGCTTGGCGTCCAGGACGGCGTCCCGCAGCCGGGCCGGGACCAGCAGCCAGCCGGTGCGCAGAGCGGGGGCGAGCAGCTTGGAGATGCTGCCCGCGTAGCAGACCCGGTCCGGCAGGGCGGCCCGCAGAGCCGGGACGGGCGGTCGGTCGTAGCGGTGCTCGGCATCGTAGTCGTCCTCGATGACCAGGCCGCCCTCGCCCGCCCAGCGCAGCAGGTCGCGCCGTCGGTCACCGCCGAGGACGACGCCGGTCGGGTACTGGTGGGCGGGGGTGAGCAGGACGGCCGGGGCACCGGTGGCGCGCAGCGCGTCGACCCGGACGCCCTCGCCGTCGACCGGGACGGGCGGGGTGGCGGCGAGCCAGTGGGCGAGGTGCTGCCGGGCACCGAGAGAGCCCGGGTCCTCGACCGCGACCTCGTCGATGCCCACCCGGCCGAGGGCGCGGCCGAGCAGGGCCAGGGCCTGGGCCGTGCCGGCGACGATCAGCACCTCGTCCGGGTCGGCGCGGATGCCCCGGTTGCGGGCCAGCCAGTGGGCGACGGCCCGGCGCAGGGCCGGGGTGCCGCGCACGTCGCCGTAGCCGAGGTCGGATGCGGCGAGGCCGTCGAGGACGGCCCGCTCGGCGCGCAGCCAGGCCGCACGGGGGAAGGCCGCGAGGTCGGGCACGCCGGGGGTGAGGTCGATCCGGGCGGGGGTGCCGCGCAGCAGGTCGAAGACCTCGGGTTCGGGATCGTCCCGGAACAGCGCGGGCGCCGGGCGGGGCGCTTCCGTCACGGGCACCTCCCCCGGTACGGCGGGGGCCGCGACCACGACCGTGCCGCCGCGCCCGCGGCCGGCGACCTGCCCCTCCTCGGCGAGGCGCCGGTAGGCGTCGGTCACCACCCCGCGGGAGACCCCGAGTTCGGCCGCCAGCACCCGGCTCGCGGGCAGCCGACTGCCGGCCGGGAGCCGCCCGTCGGCGACCGCCTCGCGCAGCCGGCGGGCGAGCCAGTCGGTGAGGCCGCCGGACGGGGCGTCGGCGGTGTCGAGCTGGAGGAAGTCGGCCCCGGTCTCTTTGGACCGGTCGGATGCCTCGGCTTTGGACCTGTTCACCGGACCATAGTGACGGCGAGGGTGGGGCCATGACCACGCAGACGACGGCGCCCGCGGATGCGGCAGCACCGGGGCACCACCACGACTACGTCCACGGCTACTCGCAGGCCGAGGCCCAGCGCCTCGGCGACCAGGCCGACACCCTCGCCGAACTGCTGCACGCGGGCACGGCGTACCCGGCGGGCAGCCGGGTGCTGGAGGCGGGCTGCGGGGTGGGCGCGCAGACCGTGCACCTGCTGGCCGCCAGCCCGGGCGTGCGGCTGACGGCGGCGGACCTCTCGGCGCAGTCGCTGGCGCAGGCCCGGGCCCGGGTGGCCGCGCAGGCGCCCGCCGCGGACGTCACCTGGCACCACGGCGACCTGCACCGGCTGCCGTTCCCGGACGGCTCGTTCGACCACGTCTTCCTGTGCTTCGTACTGGAGCACCTGCCCGACCCGACGGCCGGGCTGGCGGCGCTGCGCCGGGTGCTGCGGCCGGGCGGAACGATCACGGTGATCGAGGGCGACCACGGCTCGGCGTTCTTCCACCCGGAGAGCCCGGCGGCCCGCCGCACCGTCGACCACCTGGTCCGGCTGCAGGCCCGGGCGGGCGGCGACGGCCTGCTCGGCCGCCGCCTCCACCCGCTGCTGACCGCGGCCGGCTTCGCGCGGGTGTCGGTCCGCCCGCGCACGGTCTTCGCGGACGACGCCCGCCCGGCCCTGGTGGAGGGCTTCACCCGGCGGACCTTCGTCGCCATGGTCGAGTCCGTCCGGGCGGAGGCGCTGGCCGCCGGGCTGACCACCCCGGAGGCGTTCGACCGGGGTGTCGCGGAGCTGCGCCGCGCGGCGGAACCGGGCGGGACGTTCCACTACACGTTCTTCAAGGCGGCGGCGGTCAGACCGTAGGCGCGAACCGGTCCGGGACGGGCACCGGCCGGAACGGAGCCCGCGGGCGGGGTCGTGGACGGGGGTCACGATCGCGTCCGCGGGAACCGCTGCCCGGCCGGACGCGGGGCGGACGCCGGCCCGACTACTCCCCGAGGTCTGTCAGCAGGGCGCGCATCGCCTCGACGAGCGCGGTCCGCTGCGCCTCGTCGAGGCCCGCCAGCAGGCGGTGCTCGGTGGCGAGGTGGTCGGGCAGCGCCCGGTCGATCAGGGCGTGCCCCTCGGGGGTGAGGGCGACCTCGCGGCTGCGGCCGTCCTGGTCACTGCGGGTGCGGGTGACCAGGCCGCGGGCCTCCAGCCGGTCCAGGCGCTGGGTGATGGCACCGGAGGTGACCATCGCGGACTGCATCAGGCCGGTGGGGGTGAGGCGGTAGGGCGGGCCGCTGCGCTTGAGGGTGGCGAGGACGTCGAACGAGGCGGCGTCCAGCCCGTGCTCGGCGAAGGTGCGGTTGAGCGCCGCGTCCACCAGCCGGTAGAGGCGCTTGAGCCGGCCGAACACCTCCATCGGGGAGACGTCCAGGTCGGGGCGCTCGGCACCCCACTGCGCGACGACGCGGTCCACATGATCTGCCACGGGTTCAGGGTAGCGATCCCGATCGGATTCCTTAGCGGTGAGGTAACCGTGAGCCACGTCACTCACCCGATGCGGTGAATGATGCCTTAGCGCTGAGATACATTGCCTTAGTGCTAAGAAATCGCCTCGCCCTCGTCCTGGTGACGGCCCTCGCCCCTGCGGTCTGGGGCACGACCTACCTGGCCACCACCGAACTCCTGCCGCCCGGCCGCCCGCTGCTCGCCGCCGTCCTCCGCTGCCTGCCCGCCGGACTGCTCCTGATCGCCGTCACCCGCCGCCTGCCGCAGGGCAGTTGGTGGTGGCGCTCGCTCGTCCTCGGGGCGCTCAACATCGGGGTGTTCCAGGCCCTGCTCTTCATCGCCGCCTACCGTCTGCCCGGCGGCATCGCGGCCACCGTCGGCGCCGTCCAGCCGCTGATCACCGCCGGGCTCTCGGCCCTGGTCCTCGGCGACCGGCTCACCCTGCGCACCGTGCTGTCCGGCATCGCGGGCGTCGCGGGCGTCAGCCTGCTGGTGCTGCGGGCCGACGCCGAACCGGACACGATCGGGGTGGTCGCCGCGCTCGGCGGCGCCGTGGTGATGGCCGCCGGCATCGTCCTCTCCAAGCGCTGGGTCTCCCCCGCACCGATGCTCGCCACCACCGGCTGGCAGCTCACCGCCGGCGGACTGCTGCTGGTACCGGTCACGCTGCTCACCGAGGGTGCGCCGCCGTCCCACTACACCCTCGCCAACGTGCTCGGCTACGCCTACCTGTGCCTGATCGGCGCGGCCTTCACCTACGCGCTCTGGTTCCGGGGCCTGCGGGAGCTGCCGCCGACCTCGGTCTCCTTCCTCGCCCTGCTCAGCCCGGTGGTCGCCACCCTGCTCGGCTGGCTGGCGCTCGGCCAGGACCTCAGCCCGCTCCAGGCGCTCGGAGCACTGGTCGTGCTCGGCTCGCTGCTCGCCGCCCAGACCCAACGGCCGCGCACCGCACCGCGTTCGGCACCCGCGGCCGAACCGGCGGCCACCCCGCGGTCCGTCCGCGAGAACGCCTGACCCCGTCCCACGACCGTTCCCACCGCCTTCGGGGAGTACCCCATGCGCATCACCGTGTTCGGCGCCACCGGCAACGTCGGCAGCCGGGTCGTGGCCGAGGCCCTGGCCCGCGGCCACCAGGTCACCGCCGTCGTACGGGACCCGGCGAAGCCGCACGGCCTGCCGTCCGCCGTCACCCTGGTCGTCGGCGACGCCCGCAACCCCGAGGACGTCGCCCGGATCGCGCCCGGACAGGACGTGGTGGTCACCGCCACCCGTCCGGCGCCCGGCAGCGAGCACGAGCTGGCCATCGCCACCGAGGGCCTGCTCGCCGGGATCGCCGGCACCGGCGTGCGGCTGCTGGCCGTCGGCGGCGCGGCCGGCCTCCTCGTCCCGGGCGGCGGCGGGACCACCCTGGTCGACAGCCCCGGCTTCCCCGAGGAGATCCGGCCGATCGCCCTGGCCTGCAACGAGCAGCTCGACCTCTACCGCGCCGCCGGCCCGGACGTCGACTGGACGTACCTGAGCCCTGCCGCGGTGCTGGAGCCCGGCACGCGCACCGGCCGGTTCCGGATCGGCCACGACGACCTGCTGGTCGACACCGAGGGCAACTCGGCGATCTCCATGGAGGACCTCGCCGTCGCGCTCCTCGACGAGGCCGAACAGCCCGTCCACCGCCGGGCCCGTTTCACCACCGCCTACTGAGCGCCCGGGCCACCCGGACCCCCGCCCCGGCGGGGGTGTACCCAGCACCACCCCGAAGACGGCAGCGAGGGTGATCGATCATCAGTCCGGGCTCGGACAGGATCGCTTCCGTGACCAAGACCGAAGCCCGGAACACCACCGCCCCCACCACCTCGGCCCGGCGGACCTCGGCCGGCGCGGCCGGGCGCGCGCCCCGAGCCCGCCGCGCCGCCCTGGCCGTCGCCGCCGCCGTCCTGGCGGGCCTGGCCGTGCCCGCCACCGCCGATGCCGCCACCGGCCGCGACCCGGGCGACGCCGACCCGGCGCCCGCCCGCTACACCCACCAGACCCTGAACTGGCAGCCCTGCGCCCGACAGCCCGCCCTGGACTGCGCCACCATGACCGCCCCGCGCGACTGGCACCACCCCGGTGTCGGGGCCGACCTGACCATCGCCGTCTCCCGGCACCGCGCCACCGACCCGGCCAAGCGCCGGGGCACCCTGCTGATGGCCGCCGGCGGCCCCGGCGGCAGCGGCCTGCTGCGCCCGGCCGGTCTGGCCGCCGGCGCCCCCGCGGTCGGCGCCGCGTACGACGTCGTCGGCTTCGACCAGCGCGGGGTCGGCGAGAGCACCAAGGCGGTCTGCCAGACCCCTGAGGAGTTCCAGGAGTTCCTGGCCGGCGACTACCGCGACCAGTCCCCCGCCGCGATCGACCGCGTCATCGCCAACTCCAGGAAACTCGCCGCCGGTTGCCAGGAGCGCAGTGGCGACCTGATCCCGTACCTGACCACCGAGCAGACCGCCCACGACATCGACCTGTTCCGCGGCCTGCTCGGCGAGCGCAGGCTCAGCTACTACGGCCCGTCCTACGCCTCGATGCTCGGCGCCTACTACGGAACGCTGTTCCCGCACCGGGTCGAACGGATGGTGCTGGACAGCAACATCGGCTTCGACGGCACCTGGGAGACGTTCGAGCTGGGCCAGCCGATGAGCTTCCAGCGCCGTTTCGACGAGGACTTCGCGCCCTGGCTCGCGGCCCGGGACGCCACCTACCACTGGGGCTCGACGCCGGAGCAGGTGCAGGCGCACTGGGAGCAGCGGCGCGCCGCGCTGCACGACTCCCCCGTCGTCGAGGGTTCGGTGACGATCGGCCCGAACCAGCTGGACAGCCTCGCCATGTCGGCGATCTACCGGGCGTCCGACTTCCCCGCTCTGGCCCGGATCCTGGCCACCCTCGACGACTGGCAGGGCGCCGACCCCGCCGTCCGGGCGGCGGCCGCGAAGGCCTTCAACAGCTACCTCAGCCCGGAGTTCCTCGCCGAGTACTTCGCGGTGACCTGCAACGACACCCCGTGGACCAGGGACCTGGACACCTGGATCGAGCGGGGCGCCGCGAACACCGCCCGGCGGCCGCTGGCCGGCGCCCGGACGCTCGCCTTCAGCGCGGTCTGCGCCGCATGGCCCGTCGCCCCGGCGCCCAGGGTCAAGGTGACCGGCGCCCACCTGCCGACCACGCTGATGCTCAACTCGGTGCACGATCCGGCGACCTACTACGAGGCCGCGCTCGGCGCCCACCGCGCGCTGCGCGGCTCCAGGCTGGTCACCGTCACCGGGAACGGCGACCACGGCCAGTACCCCACGTCCAACACCTGCGTCAGCCGGGCGGTCGAGCGCTACCTGCTGGACGACACCGCGCCGGACCGCGACCTCACCTGCCCCTCCCCGCAGGCCGGTTGACCGGCCGGTTGCTCAACTCCGGGGCCGCGACCGCAGCCTGGTCCGGAGCCAGGCGAAGCCGACCGCCAGCCCGGCGAAGCCGCCGACGGCGAGCTTGATCCCGGCCTTGGCGACGATCCAGCCGATCCACGGCACGGACCACCCCAGCCAGTGGAACACGGCCAGCAGCACCGCGGCACCGGACACCGCCGCGAGCACCGTGACCACGACGGCGGCGGCCCGCGAGAGTTCCTGCGGGCCGTCGGCGTGCTCCCCCGCGGCCGTGCCGCTCGGGCCGGCGGTCGGACCGTTCACCACCTCGTTCGTATCCCCCTCAACCATGAGGGTGATGATACGACTTCAGCGGTAGGCGTGATGGGTGTCCCCGAGATACTCGCCGGTCTCGCCGTCGGGAAAGCTGACGGCCATGGTGACGCGGTACTCGTGGATGTCCTCCCGGTGCCCCGGCACCCGCGCCCAGGCCAGCGAGTGCACCTCGGCCCCGGGCGCCTGGCGGCACCAGGCAGCGGCCTCCTCCAGGGTGCGGGCGGCCGACCGCCCGGTGCACACCACGGCGGTGTACGCGGCGACCGCGACGTCCGCACCGGCGCGGCAGTCGCGCGACACCGCCCGGACGGCCGCGGCGGCCTGGGTCAGGTCCCGGGCCAGGTCGTCCACCACCCGAGGGGGAGCCGGCAGGACGACCGGCCCCTCGGCGACGGTCTCCGGCAGGTTCGCGCTCACGGTCCGGACCTCCATCCGCATCATCACGCGGCACAGCATGCCGGGCAGCGATTCCTGGCATGCCCATTTTCACCGGAACGTCACCCGTCCAGGGCCGAGTGGGGCCGCACCCTGGCGTCCCGGCGTCCGCCCTGGTAGGGGGCACCGAGTCCGGCGTCCGACGTTCCGGCAGGTCAGGAGGGTCGGCAGCAGGCGGCGCCGGGGGCCCGAAACGCCGCGCACGCACCACCCCCGCGCTCCGAACCGCCGGTCCGGCGCCTGGGAGCGCCCGTCCCACCACAGTTGGCCTCTCGCTCAACTTTCCGTACCGGAAGAAGAGTTGACACCGCGCGACGACCGGGGAGGGGCGAGCGGCGGACGCCCCGGGACGGCACGGGGCCCGGCCGCACCCCCGCTGAGGTGCGGAGTTAACCCCTCGGAGGGCCACCGTCCGCCTCCCGGTCACCCTGTCCCTGTCAGATCGTCGTGATACTAATCGTCCCGGCGACGGGCCCTGTCCTCAGCTGGACGGGCACTATGACGACAACTCAACCGTTCCGGGAGGGTCCGGGCGGCAGCGGGGAGGGGTAGCGGATGACGGTGCGGATCGGCAAGGCCAAGGGCGGGCGGAAGCTCCGGATCGGCAAGCGGCTCACGGGCACGGCGGCGGCCTTCGCCGCGCTGGCCGCGCTGACCGGGTCTCAGGTCACGGGCATCGGGCTCGCCCCGGTCGCGGCCGCCGACGCCGGTCCGACGAACGGCTCGGCCGACCGGGGCGCCGGCGGCGGCCCCTCGTCGGGCGTCCCCGGCACCTTCGGCACCGGTGCCCCGGCCGACGGCGGCGGCACCGTCCAGCTCCCGCAGCCCCCCGGCACGCTGCCCGGCCTGCCCTCGGCCGGCCCGTTCGCGGCCACCGGGCCCGCGCTGCCCGCCACGGTGTTCGCCGCCTACCGTCAGGCCGAGGCCTCGCTGGCGCAGCGCTCGCCGGGTTGCCACCTGCCCTGGCAGCTGCTCGCGGCGATCGGCCAGGTCGAGTCCGGTCAGGCCAACGGCGGCCAGGTGGACGCCGCGGGCACGACCCTGACCCCGATCCTCGGCCCGGCCCTGGACGGCAACGGCTTCGCCGCGATACCCGACACCGACGGCGGCCGCTTCGACGGCGACGCCCGCTGGGACCGCGCTGTCGGGCCGATGCAGTTCATCCCGTCCACCTGGGCCTCCTGGGGCGTGGACGCCAACGGCGACGGCAAGGCCGACCCGAACAACGTCTTCGACGCCGCCGAGACCGCCGGCCGCTACCTGTGCGCGGGCGGCCGCGACCTCGCCGACCCGGCGCAGCTCGACCGGGCGGTGCTCAGCTACAACAACTCGGGCGAGTACCTGCGGACGGTGCGCAACTGGATGGCACACTTCGGCAGCGGCACGGTGACGACCGTCCCGAACCGGCCCGGGTCCCCGGTCCCGCCCACCTCGCTGCCCACGCCGTACCCCCCGGCCCTCCCGACCGACGGTGCGGGCACGGGGGCCGGCAGCACGCCCACCACGGAGCCGCAGCCCACCACTCCGGCCGCGCCGGCTCCGGAGCAGTCGCCGAGCGCCCGGCCGACGACGACCCCGAGCGCCACCGCCACGCCCACGCCCGGCGGTTCGACCTCGCCCTCCGCGACGCCGACGACCACCCCGAGCGGCGGCGCCTCCCCGACGGCGACCCCGACCGGCACGCCCACGGGCACCCCGACGGGCACGCCCACCACCTGCCCGGAGCCGACGGCCACGCCCACCGGCACGCCCACTCCGACGGGCAGCCCGTCCCCGACCGCCACGCCCACCGGCACCCCGACGGCAACGCCCCTCCCGGGCTGCCCCACTCCCGCCCCGACCGCGACGGACACCCCTGGCAGCGCGACCGGCACCACCCCCAGCGCCGCATTCTCGCCGTCGGCCGCCCCGACGAAGTGACCCGACGGGCGCGGTTCCTCCCGGGGAACCGCGCCCGCTCGTTCGGCTGACTGCCCGCCGGGCCGGCCCGCTACTGCGCCTGGGCCGCGCGGTGCTCGCGCCAGCGGCCCAGCATCCCGTGCAGCTCATCGATCATGAACTCGAAGAAGGCGGCGCTCTCGGCCAGCCGCTCCCCCGCCACCGTGCCGGCGCCGACGGTGGCTTCGCCGTCGCGCAGCACCCGGATCCAGCGCAGCATGAGCTCGTCGCGCCGGGTCAGCGACTCGAACCAGGCGTCGTCGAGCACCCGGTAGCGGTCACGCCGGGAGCCGGGCTCACGCTCCTTGGCGACCAGGCCGATCTGGATCAGGTACCGCATCGCGCCGGAGACGGCGGCCGGGCTGATCCGCAGGCGCTCGGAGAGCTCGGCGGAGGTGAGCACCCCACTCTCCTCCGCCATCAGGCAGGAGAAGATCCGGGACGGCATCCGGCCCATGCCCGCGACCACCAGCTCCGCCGCGAAGCGCTCGACGAACTCCGAAACCGCCGTGTCGTCGCTCCCCTGCTCCGGGTTCCCGGCTTCCTTCGCCCCCTGCACCACGCTGCTCCCCTTTCCGATGGCCGCTCATCGCCGATCGAATTTTAACGTCTTCCCAATCTTCACGTTTTTCTGAATCCACGGTAGCTTCACAGGCATGACCAAGGCCATCACCCTGTCCGGCCTGCGCAAGACCTTCGGCCGGACCACCGCGCTGGACGGCCTCGACCTGACCGTCGAGGCCGGCGAGGTCCACGGCTTCCTCGGGCCCAACGGGTCCGGGAAGTCCACGACCATCCGCGTCCTGCTCGGCCTGCTGCGCGCCGACGGCGGCAGCGCCCGGATGCTCGGCCGGGACCCGTGGCACGACGCCGTCGAGCTGCACCGCCGCCTCGCCTACGTGCCGGGCGACGTCGAGCTCTGGCCCAACCTCACCGGCGGCGAGGCCATCGACCTGCTCTCCCGGCTGCGCGGCCGGCTCGACCGCCGCCGCCGGGACGAGCTGATCGAGCGCTTCGACCTCGACCCCACCAAGAAGGGCCGCAGCTACTCCAAGGGCAACCGGCAGAAGGTCGCCATCGTCGCCGCGCTCGCCTCCGACGCCGAGCTGCTGCTGCTCGACGAACCGACCTCCGGCCTGGACCCGCTGATGGAGGTGGTCTTCCAGGACGTCGTGCGCCAGGCCAAGCACGAGGGCCGCACCGTCCTGCTCTCCAGCCACATCCTGGACGAGGTGGAGAAACTGGGCGACCGGGTCAGCATCATCCGGCACGGCAAGGTGGTGCAGAGCGGCACCCTCGGCGAGCTGCGCCACCTCACCCGCACCACCGTCGAGGCGGAGACCCTGCGGCCGGTCGCCGGGCTGGACACCCTGACCGGCGTGCACGGTCTGCGCACCGAGGGCAACCGGGTCCACTTCGCCGTGGACGGTGCCCGACTCGACGCCGCCGTACGGGCCCTGAGCGCGGCCGGGCTGCGCAGCCTGGTCAGCCACCCGCCCACCCTGGAGGAGCTCATGCTGCGCCACTACGGCGACGAGCTGGCCGCCAACGGGCACCACGTCGAGGGCGAGGCCCTGCAGTGACCGCCACCGCCGCCGGGTCGGCCACCGGACGGGCAGCCGCACCCCGCCGCCCGGCGACCCGCACCACCGTGGCCGGCACCGCCGTACTGCTGCGCTTCGCCCTGCGCCGCGACCGGTTCCGGCTGTCCGCCTGGGTGCTCGGCCTCTGGCTGCTCACCCTGGCCACCGCCAACAGCGTCCACACGGTGTACCCGACCGCCGCCGACCGCGCCTCCATCGCACACGGCTCGGACAACCCGGCGCTGCTCGCCATGAGCGGTCCGGCCCACTACCTGGCCGACTACACCTGGGGCGCCATGCTCGGCCACCGGATGCTCGGCCTGCTGGCCGTGCTGGCCGGCCTCATGAGCATCCTGACCGTCACCCGGCACTCCCGGGCCGAGGAGGAGAGCGGCCGCGCCGAACTGGTCCGCTCCGCAGCCGTCGGCCGGCACGCCCCGCTCGCCGCAGCTCTGGCCACCGCCGCCGTCGCCGACCTCGCGCTCGGCCTGCTGCTCGCGGCCGCCCTGCCCGCGCTCGGCGTCCCCGGCCTCACCGCCGCCGGATCGGCGCTGTACGGCGCCGCGACCACCCTCGCCGGGCTGCTGTTCGCCGCGGTGGCCGCCGTCACCGTCCAGCTCAGCGCGCACGCCCGGACCGCCTCCGGGCTGGCCCTCACCGTGCTCGGCGCCGCCTACGCGCTGCGCGCCGCCGGGGACGCCGGGTCGGGCACCCTGTCCTGGGCCTCCCCGATCGGCTGGCTTCAGCGCAGCTACCCGTTCGTGGACGACCGCTGGTGGCCGCTGCTGCCCGCACTCGCCCTGACCGCCGCGACCGGTGCCGCCGGGTTCGCGCTCAGCAGCCGCCGGGACCACGGCGCGGGCCTGCGCGCCGCCCGCCCCGGCCCGGCCATCGGCAGCCCGGCCCTGGGCACCCCGCTCGGTCTCGCGCTGCGCCTGCACCGCGGCCTGCTCGGCGGCTTCGCGGCCGCCCTGCTCGTGCTGGGCGCGATGTACGGTTCGCTGCTCGGCAACGCCGACTCGATGCTCAAGGACGTCGGGCAGATCCGGGAGGCGCTGGCGCGGCTCGGCGGGCACACCCTCGCCGACTCCTACGCCGCGCTGACCATGCTGGTGGTCGCGGTGGTCGGCGGCATCCACGCGGTGCTGGCCACGCTGCGCCCGCGCGCCGAGGAGAGCGCCGGACGGGCGGTGCCGGTGCTGGCCACCGGCGTGTCGCGGTCCGCCTGGCTGGGCGGGCACCTGGCGGCGGCCCTGCTGGGCTCCACCGCCGTGCTGCTCGCGGCAGGCGTGGGCTTCGGCCTGGCCGGGGCGGCGTCCAGCGGCGACGGGGGCGCGTTCCTGCGGCTGACCGGCGCGGCGCTGGCCTTCGCCCCCGCCCAGTGGGTGACCGTGGGTTTCGCCGCGGCCGTGTACGGCTGGCTGCCCCGGGCCACGCCACTGGCCTGGCTGGTACCCGCGTACGCCTTCGTGATCGGCTACCTGGGCCCGCTGCTCGACCTCCCCGCGGGCCTGGACCGGCTCTCCCCGTACGGCCAGGTGCCCCGGCTCCCCGCGGCCGCGATGGACTGGACGCCGCTCGCCGGGCTCACCCTGGTCGCGGCCGCCCTGATCGCCCTGGCCCTGGCCGGGTTCCGGCGCCGCGACGTCGACTGACGCCGGGCGCCGGGCCCGCGCCGGGGGGAACCGCTTATGAACACCCTCACTGTCAGAGGTGCTTGACGAGCTCCGGCATCAGGTCCTGGAAGGTCCGCCCGCCGGCCGGCTGGCCGATCGCCGTCATCTGCCAACCGGTCGCCGTGCGCTGCACCTTGGCCATGATCTGCGCGGTGTACGGGCCGCCGCCGGTGAGCGTGTAGCGGGCCAGCTCGGTGCCGGTGGTCTCGTCCACGAGCCGGCAGAAGGCCGCCTCGACCTCCTGGAAGGTCTGCCCAGTGAAGGAGTTGACGGTGAAGACGATCTGGTCGACCTCGGCGGAGACGGCGGTCAGGTCGACCGTGATCGACTCGTCGTCGGTCGCGTCGCCCGCGCCGCCGACCAGGTTGTCCCCGCTGTGCCGGACCGAGCCGTCGTTGCTGTTGAGGTGCTGGAAGAAGACCACGTCCACCGGCCGTCCCTGGGCGAACAGCACCGCCGAGGCGTCCAGGTCGATCTCCCGGCCTGCGGCGAGCAGCTTGGCGAGGAAGCCCTTGCGCTCCGCCGCCTTCCAGCCGAGGCCCATCCGAACCAGGCTCAGCTGCCCACCCCCCGGCTTCTCCAGGCTGATCTTCTGCCCCTTGGCCAGCGAAACGCTCATCGCGTCCTCCTCGTTCTGCCACCGCCCGTGCCGCGAATCTACAGCACTGTAGAGAATTTATGATCATCGACGGTGCCCTGCCAGCACCTGTACCCCGTACTCCCACGGACCTCACCCCGACAACGGTCCGCACACTGAGGGAACCGGCGCTCCGACGTCTGACGTAGCCGCGGACCGCAGCCGGACGACCGGGGCGGCGCACGGTCTAGGGTCGGCCCCGAGGCGGCGCCCGGCTGCACCGGCGCACCGTCCACGCACCGATCGCAGTGCTCACGACCGTTCCCGGGCCGTGCCGAAGCACGTCGGCCCACTCACGCTGGGGGGACCACCATGCCCGAGCAGCACGAAGGAACCGAACAGCACGCAACACCGGAACGACCGGGGGGATCGCGCCTCGGCCGCCGGCGGCTGCTCCGGGCCGGCCTCGGCGCGGGCGGCGCACTGGCCACCGTCCGGCTGCTGCCGGGCGGCACGGCCTGGGCGGCCGCGGCGCCGGACACCGACCACGGCACCGCCCAGTACGACGGCACCTGGCCCACCACCACGCGGGCCGCCGCCCCGCGCACCACCGCCTCCGCCCAGACCTGGCCGGACTGGGCCCGCTACGCCCGCGTCGCCGACGGCACCTTCAACGAGCCCGCCGACATGCAGAGCGCCGTGGACGCCCTCAAGGCGCAGGAGGTCAGCGTCATCGAGCTGGACACCCTGCTCTCCGACTGGCTCACCGACGCCCAGTTCGCCGCCCACATGGCCGAGGTGAAGACGTTCACCGGCCTGGCCCACGCCGCCGGCCTCAAGGTCGTCATGTACTACCCGTCCCTGGAGCTGATCTCCCCCGGCGGTGAGAAGGGCCGATCCTTCTACAAGAACGACCAGGGCAAGAACTGGGTCCAGCGCGACCTCGCCGGCAAGCCCAACGTGTTCTACGGCAGCGTGGTGGTCTGGGTCGACCCGGGCGACGAGAGCGTCTGGCTCAGCCCCAACTCGCCCTGGCGGGACTACTACCTCAAGCGGATCAAGGGTGTGGCCGCGACCGGCGTGGACGGCATCTGGCCGGACGTCCCGATCTACTTCGACGGCGTGCTCTCCTGGTGCGACGCCTCCACCTGGGGCGCGGCCGCGTTCAAGGCCGACACCGGCCTCGACCTGCCCAAGGCCGCGAACTTCGCCGACCCGGTCTTCCGCCGCTACGTCGAGTGGCGCCACCGCAACCTGCTCCGGTTCCAGCTGGACATCGCCGACGCGGGCCGTTCGGTCAACCCCGACCTGGTCACCTTCGTCGAGACCGTGTCGATGGACTACCGCTACGCCACCTCGATCGGCCTGGACGGCGGCTACCTGCGCCAGGCCCCCGGCGCCGTCAGCCAGGTCTGGGAGGTGGACATCCTCGGCAACTACGACGGCATGCGGCACGCCACCGCCTCCGACTGGGTCTGCCTGATCTCCATGTACAAGTACGCCCGCGCCGCCAGCGGCACCAAGCCGGCCTGGGCGTTCTCCTACGGCTGGCAGGCCGACGACGCCTCGCTGGTGATGTCCCAGCTGATCGCGGCCGGCTGCAACCCGTACGAGGTCAAGACCCCGTTCAAGAACGACACCGTGGACGCCGCGATGCGCACCCGGATGTACCGCTTCGTGCGCACCAACCAGACGAAGCTCTACGACCCGGTCTCGATCGCGCAGGTCGGCGTCTACCACTCCGCGCCGTCCCGGGACTACGTCGCCCCGGGCGAGGGCAACGGGATGTACGTCAACGCCACGGCCCCGGCCGGGATCACCGACTGGTGGGGCGGCGACGACCCGCAGATGAGCTGCGCCTCGATCCCCTGGCTCGGTGAGTTCCGGGGCACCGTCAAGGCGCTGGTGTACGCCCACGTCCCGTTCGACACGGTGCCCAGCCCCGGTCTGACCGCCGACGACCTGGCCCGGTTCAAGGTCCTGCTGCTGCCCAACCTCCAGGCGGTCTCGGACGCCGAGGCATCGCTGCTGCGCGGCTTCGTCGCGGCCGGCGGAACGATCGTGATCACCGGCCCGGCACCCACTGCGCTGGACGAACTGGGCGGCCAGCGCGCCGAGTTCGCGCTCTCCGACGTGCTCGGCCTGCGCAGGGCCGACCCGCTGCCCGCCACCAGGCAGAACTCCTACGGCAGCGGCAGCTGTTGGTACGTCAAGGCGCTGCCCGGGCTGAGCTACCTGACCAAGACCGACCAGGCCTCGGCGGACCAGCTGCTCGCCGCCGTCCGGCAGTCCGCCTCGCCGGCGGTCATCCTGGCCGGGGACCGCCGGATCTTCCTGGACGCCCGGCGGCTCGGCGCGGACACCGTCGTCCACCTGGTGAACTTCACCAACTTTGGCGACACCCCGGCGGCGTTCCGCAGCACGCCCGCCAACTGCACGCTCTCCTACGCCCTCCCGGCCGGGGCGAGCGTCACCGCCGTCACCGTCGCCGGCCCGGACGGCACCGACCCGGCGCCCAAGGCCGTCCCGTACACCGTCACCGGCGGGACGGTCAGCGTGCCGCTGACCGTCGCGCAGTACTCGGTGGTGACGATCACCGTCGGCTAGCGACGGCCTCGTGGGGCACCGGGATGCGCCAGAGGGCGGCGGGGTCGGCCTCGCCGCCCGGGGCGGACTCGAAGGCGATCCACTGCCCGTCCGGGGACCAGCTCGGCGCACCGTCGTAGGCGGTGTCGTCGCGGGTCACCCGGACGGGAGGGGCGCCCGAGGGGCCGCCGTCCGCCGGGACCACGAAGACCTGGGCGTTCGGCAGGTCGCCCAGGTTGGAGGAGAAGACCAGGAACCGGCCGTCCGGGGACCAGCTCGGATCGGTGTGCTCGCCCGGCGCTTCGGTGACCCGCCGCAGTCCGCCGCCGTCCGCGTCCACCGTCCACAGCGACCAGTCCTCACGGCCCGCGCTCCGCCGCTGGAAGACGATCCGGTCGCCCTTCGGGGACCAGTTCGGCTGCCGGTTGTCGGTGCCGGTGCCCCGGCCGTCCACCAGCAGGACGGGCGCACCGCCGCTGCGGCGGACCTTCCAGAGCGAGCCCTGCCCGGCGGTGTCGCCCTGCCCGGCGGCGTGCTCCGGCTCCCGGCTCTGCTGGAAGACGATCCACTCGCCGTCCGGGGAGAAGCTGGGCTCGCTGTAGCCGCTGCCGTCGGTGTGGCTGGTCACCCGCTCGGGGGCGCCGCCCGGCCTCATCAGCCAGACCTCGTCGTGCTCGGACCCCCGGTCGGTGGCGAAGGCGAAGGCGCCGGCCGCGGCATTCCAGCTGGCGCCGGGGAGGTTGACGGCCGCCTTGTCGGGATCCTCCAGCACCTTGCGCGGCGCGCCGCCGTCCAGCGGCAGGATGCCGAGGGCGGCGGCGCCCTTGTTGTAGCCCTCGCTGAACTCGGTCAGCAGCACCGAGCGGCCGTCCGGGGCGAAGGCCGGGTTCTGCGCGCTGTGGCCGCCCCCGGCACGGTAGAGCAGCTGGGCACCGTCGGCGCGGCGCTCGGCACCGGCCGGGGTGGCGTCGGCCGACGGCGCACCGGTCGCGGCCGGGCCGCTCGGCGACGGGCCGGTCGGGGACGGACCGGCCGGCCCGGGCCCCGGCCGCTCCTCGGCGGCGGAGCCGGAACCGGAGCCCGAGCCGCTGCATCCGGCCGACAGCAGCACGACGACGGCCAACGCCGCCGGTAGCATGCGAATCCTCATGCCCCACAAGCTAGTTGACGCAGTGTCACGTGTCGTACGCCGCCAGGCGGATCAGTCGTCGCCGTCCAGCAGGTGCTGCCGCACCTCGTGGAAGGTCCAGGCCCCGCCGGCCGGCCGGGAGAAGGCCCAGACCAGGTCGAACCGGTCCGGCCAGGCGGCGGGCACACCGCTGCCGGCCGCACCGAGCGCCTCGACGATGCGCGGGATCCGCGAGTGCTCCCAGCAGATCAGCACCGGCTGTTCCCAGGCCAGTACGGAGCCGGCCAGCGCGGACTCCTGGGACTCGGCGTACGCGGTGTTCACGGTCAGCCCGAGCCGTCCGGCCAGCGGGGTCACGGTCTGGCGCATCCTGTGCGCGCCGGCCAGCGGGCCCCGGTCGGCGGCGGCGAGGATCCGGGCCGGGGTGCGCAGGCCGGGCACGGGCGGCACGAACAGCGCGGGCAGCGCATTCGCCCGGGACCAGCCGGCCCCGGTGAGCGACTTGCCGTCCGGCCGGCCGCTCTCGTCCAGCCCCGGATGGCCGCCGTCGGGCTTCTCCCCGTGCCGGATCACCATCACGAAGGCCTCACGGCCCGGGTCGCTCGGCTCGGGCGCGGCGGTCCGCTCCGCCTTCCCCGCCGAGCAGCCCGCCAGCCCCAGCGGCGAGGCGGCCGCCAGCGCCCCGAGCACGGCCCGTCGGCCGGGCCGGTCCGTCATCCGGCGCTCCGCTCCAGCCGCACCAGCGCGTCCACCGCGACCCGGCCGCCCGCTGCTTCCCCACCGGCCTCACTTCCCTTGCCGCCCTCGCCGCCCTTGTGCCCGGGCTCGCCGCCCACCGTGCGGTGCACCCGCTCGGCGCGGACGGTGCGCAGCCCGCGGTCGGCGAGGTCGGCCAGGACGTCCTCCGGGGTGAAGAGCACGGCCGGGTCCTGCGGGCCGCCGACGCCCTCGGTGAGGTTGCTCAGGTCGTGTCCGATGACCAGCAGGGTGCCGCCGGGGGCGAGCGCGTCGGCGGCCAGGCGCAGCGCGGCCCGGCGGTGCGCGGCGGGGATCTGCAGGTAGGCGACCAGGACGAGGTCGTAGCCGGCGGCGGGAGCCTCCAGCTCGCGGGCATCGCCGTGGCGCCAGGTGAGCCGGTCGGCGACCTCGTCGGGCAGGTCGGCGGTGAGCCGTTCGGCGCGCTCCAGGGCCACGGCGGAGAAGTCCAGCCCGGTGACCTCCCAGCCCTGGGCAGCCAGCCAGATGGCGTTGCGGCCCTCTCCGGCGGCCAGGTCGAGGGCACGGCCGGGGGCCCTGCCCTCCAGTTCGCGGACCACCCACTGGTTGGGCGCGGCTCCCCACACCAGCTCGCTCGCGGCGTAGCGGTCGTCCCAGTCCTGGCTGTCCATCGCGCCTCCTCCGTTCGACGGGCCTGCTCGTTCCGGCCAACCTACCGGGCCGCCGCCACCCCGGCCGCCGCCACCCGGGCCGGAGGCGGTCCAGCGGGCGGACACCCTTGACGACGAATATTGGTCCAGTCCAATCTGTTCAGTCGTGACGTGCACGGGTCGGCCGCCCGGCGTGTCCGCGCACCACTCGTCAGCACGCGTCACCAGCCCGCGCGCCCCCACTGCGCCCGGGCCGGCTCCCCTCGGCCCGTCCGGGCCACCGCACCGCCGGAACCCCCACACATCCGGAGGACCCACCGCATGCACGACCGTGTCCTGCCCGCAGCTCAGCCCGCCGGGGAGCGCGCCGGCCGCCGGGCCGCCCAGCGCAGAAGAGCCACCGCACGCCGCTCAAGGGCAACTTCAACCAGCTGCGCCAGCTGAAGGCCAAGTACCCGAACCTGCGCTTCACCATCTCGATCGGCGGCTGGACGTACTCCAAGTACTTCTCCGACGCGGCGGCCACCGACTCCTCCCGGAAGTCCTTCGTCTCCTCGTGCGTCGACATGTTCCTCAAGGGGAACCTGCCGACCGGCGTGGCGGGTGACGCCTCCGGCGGTCCGGCCTCGGCCGCGGGCCTCTTCGACGGCATCGACCTCGACTGGGAGTACCCGGGCTCGGCCGGCGGCCACACCGGCAATCACTTCTCCGCGGCCGACAAGCAGAACTACACCCTGCTGCTCAAGGAGTTCCGCACCCAGCTGGACGCCCTCGGCGCCGCCCAGGGCAAGCGGTACCTGCTGACCGCCGCGCTGCCGAGCGGCCAGGACAAGGTCGCCCAGCTGGAGACCGACAAGATCGGCGCCTACCTGGACTACGCCGATGTGATGTCCTACGACATGCACGGCGCGTGGGACGCCACGGGGCCGACCAACCACCAGGACCCGCTGCACGACAGTCCGGCCGACCCGACCACGCCGATCACCCCGGGCACCCGCAAGTACAACGTGGACACCACGCTCACCGCGTACACCACCGGGCTGCCCGAGTACGGGATCCCCGGCGGCTTCCCGGCGAACAAGATCGTGCTGGGCATCCCGTTCTACTGGCGCGGCTGGACCGGCGTCCCGGCCGGCTCCGGCTACGGCCTGTACCAGAGCGCGACCGGCCCGACGGCGAAGAAGCCGCTGAGCCAGGAGTCCGGCCTGGCCGCCTGGAAGGAGCTCAACCCGATCGCGGCGCAGACCCACTGGGACCCGGTCACCGAGAGCAGCTGGGTCTACGACGGCACCAACTTCTGGACCGGCGACACCCCGCAGGCCGTCCAGGCGCGCGGGACCTACGCCAAGAGCAAGGGCCTGGGCGGACTGTTCGCCTTCTCCCTGGAGAACGACGACGCCTCCGGCACGATGCTCAACTCGACGGACAGCAGCCTGCGTTGACGATTTGTCAGGATCTCGCCCGGAACGGACTGCGACGGCCCGCACGGAACCTCCGCGCGGGCCGTCCGCGGCTCAGCGCGGCGGCACCGGGTCCGCCCCGCCCGCGCCCGGTCGGCAGCGCAGCAGTCGTCCGGCCGTCAGCCTGGCCCCGCGCAGCGCGCCGTGCCGGTGCAGCGCCTGCACCGCGTAGGTCGAGCAGGACGGCGTGTACCGGCAGCAGGCCGGGCGGCGGGGGCTGACCTCGGTGCGGTAGTAGCGCACCGCGCCGTACAGCACCCCGGCCGCGAACCCGCGCGGGGCGGGGGCGGACGGATCGGCCGTGCGGTGCCCGCGCGCCCCGGTGAGGGCGAAGCGGACGCCGGAGACCATCATCACCGGGATCAGGGCGATCAGGCAGGGGTCGGCGAACTCGCAGCAGCCGTCGACGCAGCAGTCCGCGGACTCGTTCCGGATGTGCTTCTTCCGCTGGGCCCTGGCGTGGTCCTCCTTGCGGTAGCGCTCCCGATAGTCCTCCCAGGCCCGGCGCTGCTTCCTCCGCCGGAGCCGCTCCGAGTCGGGCAGCCACCACCAGGCGCGCTCCGGGCGGGCCGGCGGGAAGTGGGCACCGAGATCCGGCGTCGGGTCGGACACGGCTGACGATCTCCTCGCTCGCTCCGCCGAGGGCCGACCCCCGACGATCCGGGCAAGATTATCCGAAGATCATCTGCCCGGATCCGCCCCCGCCCCGTTCAGCCGCCGAGGTTGAGCGAGGGGAAGAGGTCCTCGAACGGCTGGGTGGTCACCGAGACGGTCCGCGAGAACGGATTGTCGAAGTCCCAGATCATGAACAGCAGGAAGGCGATCAGCGCGCTGAAGCAGAACGCCAGGATCAACTCCCGCGACGTTCGCCGGATCTGGAGCGCGAACAGCATGCCGACGGTCACCACCGCACCGCCGATCAGGCCGAACCAGACCACCCCGGGCATCGTCGGCCCGGCGTTCTGGCCGCGCGAATTGCGGGCCTCGGAGGCCTGACCGACCCGGTCCATGATCGACTGGTAGGCCTGCGACTCGAGGTCGGAGGCGGGCGACCGGGTGGCGACGTCGTCGTGGAGCTTCCGGAGCAGCTGGTCACCCTTCTCGGTGATCGCACCGTTCTCCTTCATGTAGTCCCACTCGGTGTTCACCACGTACGTGACGTAGGCGTCCACGTCGGCCCGGACCTGGTCACGGAACTCCACCGGGTAGATCACCGCACGGTCGCTCACCTCGCGCAGCGACTGCGCCTCGCGGAACAGGTCGTCCTGGGCGGCGCCGCGCGCCTCCCAGACACCCGCGATGGCGAGACCGAGGACGATCGCGTAGACCACCCCGATCATCATCGTGATGTACTCGATGACGTCCGGGGTCTCGTCGGTGCTCCCCTCCACGATCGGCCGGCGCTGCCTCAGCAGCACCACCGCCACCACGACGGCACAGGCCGACGCCATGGCGATGATCAACGCCACCCACTCGGACATGGGAACTCCCTTCTCTGGCTTGGCTTGTGACGGAACGGGCAGGTCGACGGGGTGAACCCCGGCCCGGTTCGGGTCGGCTCTCCCGGGTTCTGCCCGGCCGGGCGGCGGGCCGGGACCCACTGCCCGGCCGGGACATCGGTCGACGGAGCGTCGGGGAACGGTCAGGAGGAGCTCGAACGGCCGGCGCGTCCCCGGCCACCACCGCCCGGCCGCAGGGCCGCCGCCGCGATCACGGCGGGGACGGTGACCAGCAGCATCGTGGTGGTCACCGAGATGCCCTGGTGGTGCCGGGCCACGGACATGGGTTTCGTCGCCGGGGCGTGGAACACCGCTCGCGCCGACGGGGTCGGCGGCAGCGGGCTCGGACGCGCCGGGCTCGGCGAGGCTGCGGGGCCGGACACGGCCGGGCTCTGGGCGGCCGGCGCGGGGGCCGCCGGAACCGGGGCGGGCACGGCCGGTGCGGGGGCGGCAGGGGCCCGGGCAGGCGGCGGTGCGGGCGATGCCGGGGGCACGGGCGATGCGGGCGACGGGGTGGGGTCCGGCGTCGTCGGGCTGGGGGACGCCGACGTCGGTGACGGCGTGGGGGTGGGAGTCGGGGTCGGACTCGCCGTCGGCGTGGGGGTGGGCGTCGGACTCGGAGTGGGCGTCGGGGTGGCCGTGGGCGTGTGGCAGGGGTGATGGTGCCCGTGCGGGGGCCTGGGCCTGTGGTGCCCCGGGCCGGCGCTCGGCACGACGCCGACCGCGACCTGAACGTCCACGTCCACGCCGACGCTCACCTGCCCGCCCGGCCGTACCGACATCGACACGTCGGTCTCGCTGCACACACAGGTGTCCACCACCGGGCCGTGCGGGTGTCCGCCGGGATGCACGGCACCGGAGGCCGTCGCACCGCCGGCCAGCGCGCAGATCGCGACCACGCCGAACGTCGCGCCGATCAGCCGCACCCGCCGCCCGGGGACCGCGCTCCCACCACCGCCGGACGATATCCGGCGGATCTGCCGACGCTGGGGCATGGGCTCCACACACCTCTCGGATCGTCCGGGGAGGACGGAACGGGCTCGGGCCGAACGGCCGCGCGGGAAGGGGCAGAACGGGCAGAAGCGTCGGATGAGGTCGCATTCCCAACCGGGATTGCATCGGTGCAACCGGAAATGATCGGACATGGCCGGGCGGACGGCCCGCCCCCGGGGCGGGCCGTCCGCCATCAGATCAAACGATCTTCGAGCCGACCGGTCACGGCCCACGCTCGCCGTTCTGCGCGCTCAGCTGCGGCGGTGCGCGATCTCCACGTTCTCCAGCACGCCGACCGCGTCCGGCACCAGGATGGCGGTCGAGTAGTAGGCGCTGACCAGGTACGAGATGATCGCCTTCTCGTCGATGCCCATGAAGCGGACCGACAGCGACGGCTGGTACTCGTCCGGGATGCCGGTCTGGTGCAGACCGATGACACCCTGGTTGTCCTCACCGGTCCGGATCACGAGGATCGAGCTCGTGTTGTCCTTGGTGATCGGGATCTTGTTGCACGGCAGGATCGGCACCCCGCGCCAGGCCGGCACCTGCTGCCCGCCGAGGTCGACGTGGGTGGGGTACAGCCCGCGGGCGTTGAACTCCCGGCCGATGGCGGCGATGGTCCGCGGGTGGGCGAGCAGGTAGTCGGGGTCACGGCGGCGGCTGAGCAGCTCGTCCAGGTCGTCCGGGGTGGGCGGGCCGGAGTGGGTCTGGATGCGCTGGTCGAAGTCGGCGTTGTTGAGCAGGCCGAACTCCGGGTTGTTGACGATCTCGTGCTCCTGGCGCTCGCGCAGGGCCTCGATCGTCAGCCGCAGCTGGTGCTCGGTCTGGTTCATCGGCTGGTTGTACAGGTCCGCGACGCGGGTGTGGACCTTCAGGACGGTCTGCGCGACGCTCAGCTCGTACTCGCGGGGCTTGAGCTCGTAGTCCACGAAGGCGCCGGGCAGTTCGTACTCGCCGTGGTGACCGGCGGACATGGCGATCGCGGCCTCACCGCGCTCGTTCTGCGCCTGGAGCGGCAGGGCCAGGAAGGCCTGGAGGTGCTCCTGCAGACTGGGCGCGTTGTCCCGGATGGCGGCGAAGTCCGCCCGGGTCAGCGTCAGGGCGACACCGGCGGTGGCGGTCTTGGCCGTGAACTCCCAGGCGGCGTCGGGGTTCAGCAGCGCGTCCTCGCCGAAGCGGTCGCCGTCGCCGGCCACACCGACCACGGTCTCGTCGCCGTACTTTCCGGTGCCGATCTTGTTGATCTTGCCGTGCGCGATCAGGAAGATCTTGTCGGCGGCCTCGCCCTGGGTGGTGAGCACCTCGCCGGGGCCGAAGTCCCGCTGCTGGCAGCGGTCGGCCAGGGCGGTGAGGACCTCGTCGTCCTCGTAGCCGCGCAGCAGGGCCAGCTCGCCCAGCTCGGCCGGGATCACCCGGACCTGGGAACCGGTCTTGATGAACTCCACCACGCCGTTGCCGACCGTGTAGGTGAGCCGGCGGTTGACGCGGTAGGCGCCACCGGCCGCCTGGACCCAGGGAAGCACCTTGAGCAGCCAGCGGGAGGTGATCTCCTGCATCTGCGGGGCGGACTTGGTCGTGGTGGCAAGGTTCCGGGCAGCAGCCGTCGCAAGACTCTGCTGCTTGGCCTGCACTGCCTCCGGGCTCGTGTCCACGGTCATCGGCAGGGCTCTCCATTCCTGTGATCGGGTCACGCGTCCAGGGGCATACCAGTCGGCCCTGACGAACGCATGTCATGACGGATCATCAGATCCGCTTACCGGTGGGGGCATTGGCGAATTTCGCGAAGTGCGACCACCGTCTCCCGGCGGCCCATCCGGAACCCTAGATCACCAGGACCCGGCCGAACCCGAACGGAGGCCGACTACCCCCCGATAGGGTGAATCTCGCCCGGTCCGCCCCCGCCGCCCGGCAAACTCCGGAAACATCCGTTCGCCCCTGTGGCCCCCGCGCCGCCATCGGCTTTCCCGCCCCGGCCGGGGCCCTGCCGAGGCCCGGAGGCCGTCGCCCGGCGTCCACCCGGCGCACCGTCCCGGCGGCGGACACCCGCGCGGCGCAGCGGCCGGGCTCCGGCGACCGGCCGCGGGGACACGAACGGCCCGTCAGGTGCCGGCACGGGGAAGCCGGCACCTGACGGGTGGACGGGGGGTGCGCAGTGGGGGTCTGCACCGGGGAGGACGGCACACCTGCGGCGTCCTCCGACGGTACCGGCGGTACCGATGGGTCAGGCGCAGGCGACCTGGGTGCCGGGGATGCCGACGATGCCCGAGTTGTTGGACTCGCCGCCACGGTACTCGTAGTACAGGTAGGAGTAGAAGTCGATCCGGGTGTCGGGGCCGCAGGCCGAATCGGGGGCGACGGTGTACGTCACCGTGAAGGCGCTGCTGGCGCCGGGGGCGAGTGGCACGTCGTAGCGGGCGATGCCGCCGTGGACGTTGTCACTGCACCCGTTGGTCTGGGTGCCGCAGGCGGTCGCGGTGAACTTGAGACCGGTCTCCAGGCTGGTGCCGTAGGTCTCCTGGACGCTCTGGTAGACGAACTGGATCGGGGTGTCGTACGGGTTGGTGAGCGTCAGGGTGAGCGTGAACTCGCCGCCCCGGACGGTCGTCTGCTTGTCGGAGACGGCCGTGAGGGGCAGCCTGCTGTCGGCCCGGGCGGCCGGGGCGGCGGAGAGGAGCAGACCGACGACGAGGGCCGGACACGCGGCGAGCGCGGCGCGGCTCAGATGTGTTCTGCGCATGACCATGGAGCGTAGGCGCCGCCTCCGCCGGGGTTGCACTCCTCGGCCCCGGTCCGTACCGACGCAGGAGCAGCGAGCGGACACCGCGCACCCGCCGCTCGCGTTCCGCCCCCACGGACGCGTCCGGGGGCCTATGCTTCGCCGGCCCTCCCGACGTTCCGGATCCGTCCTCACGCACACGGCGGCAGGATGTCGCAGAGCGCGTCGAGCGCCGCCGGGTACGCGTGGTCCGGCGGCGTGGCGTAGCCGACCACCAGGCCGTCGACGGCGGGCATCGCCTCCTCGCCGATCGCCGGGTGCCGGTAGTCGGCGAGCCCGTCGACGGCCAGGCCCCGGTACGCGGCGGCCTTGATCACCGAGCGCTCGGTGCCCGGCTCCAGGCGCAGCACCGCGTGCAGCCCGGCCGCGATGCCGGACACCTCGACGTGCGGGGCGCGGGCGGCGAGCGCGGCCACCAGCTGGTCGCGGCGGTCCCGGTAGCGGCGGCGCATCCGGCGCACGTGCCGGTCGTAGCCGCCGGAGTCGATGAACTCGGCGAGGGTCAGCTGGTCCAGGGCGCTGGCCCAGCCCTCGCGTTCACCCTTGGCGGCGAGCGCCCGGTCCACCAGGTGGTCGGGCAGCACCATCCAGCCGAGCCGCAGCGCGGGGGTCAGGCTCTTGCTGGTGCTGCCGAGGTAGACCACCCGTTCGGGGTCGAGCCCCTGGAGGGCGCCGACCGGCTGGCGGTCGTAGCGGAACTCCCCGTCGTAGTCGTCCTCCAGGACCAGCCCGCCGCGCCCGCGCGCCCAGTCGACCACGGCGGCGCGGCGGCGCGGATGCAGCGGGCCCCCGGTGGGGAACTGGTGGGCGGGGGTGAGCAGGGCCGTCCGGACGTCCGGGCGCTGCGCCAACTCGCCGGTCCGGGCGCCCCGTTCGTCGATCGGCAGCGGCACGGCGGTGATGCCCGCGGCGGCCAGCAACCCGCGGTGGAAGCCCAGCCCGTACGCCTCGACGGCCAGCGGGCCGTGCTCGGCGGGCGGCAGGACGGGCGCGGCGCCGTCGAAGAGCAACCTCAGCGCGTGGGCGAAGCCGGAGCAGACCACGATCCGGTCGGGGTCGGTGCGCACCCCCCGGGCGCGCGCGAGGTAGTCGGCGAGGACGGTGCGCAGTTCGCGCCGGCCCTGGGGATCGCCGGGCCCGAAGGCCTCGTTGGGGGCGGCGATGAGCGCCCGGCGGGCGGCGGCGAGCCAGGCGCTGCGCGGGAAGGAGGCGGCGTCGGGCTGGCCCTGGCGCAGGTCGTGGCCGGGACCGGGGCGGCGGGAGGGCCGGCGGGCCCGGGCGCGCGGGACGGGTTCGGCGCGTTCGGCGACGGCGGTGCCGGAGCCCTGACGGGCGGTCAGCCATCCCTCGGCGACGAGTTCGGCGTAGGCCTCGGCGGCGGTGTTGCGGGCCACGCCGAGGTCGGCGGCGAGGGCGCGGTAGGGCGGCAGCCGGGTGCCGGGGGCCAGTCTGCCGCTGCGGATCGCCTCGCGCAGGGCCGCCATCAGCGCGGCGCGGCGGCCGCCTCCGGCGGGGAGGTCGAGGTGCAGGTCGTTGCCGGTCGGGTGGGCGGGCTCGGAGGGGTGCGTGCCCCGCGTGTCCGTCATGGTCACGCACCCTACCGGCCGCCCGTCCACGACCCGGCGGCCGGTCCGTCGCGGGCGCCGACCGGGTGGCCGCCGGACCGCCGTGCGACGGACCGGCGGCCAGGGGACCGCCTACGGCCGCTGTACCAGCTCCAGGCTCCTTGCCTTCTGCTGCCGTTGGGCGTGCCGCGGGTCCACCAGGATGCCGGCGCCCGCGCCGGGCTCGTCGTTCCAGCGGCGGATCTTGTCCGCGACGGCCTTCAGCCGCTGGTCGCCGGGCGGCACGTCGATCTGGAAGTGCCCCTGGTCGACGGGCTTGAGGTCGCCGCCCCAGCGGACGACCCCCTCGCAGTCGGCGAGGATGTCCCGGAGCACCTCCAGTTGGTGCGCGAAGTAGCCGTCGGTCGCGCCGAGCGGGTACCAGTCGGGGCGGATGTCCACTGCCGTCCCGGAGGCATGGTTGCTCTCGTGCCGCGTCGGAAAGCTTCCCGGCTCACGGTAGCCGATCACCTCGTCCGGCCCGAGCATCGCGATCTCGTAGTTGAAGCGCCTGATCACGTGCGTCAGGACGGTCGCCACGTCGCCGGTCCGCAGAGCCACGGTGACGCCGCTTCCGGCGATCGGTTGGGTCCACACCGACCCGTGGTCGTCGACCACGTTCTCCATCTCCCAGCCGTTCGCGCTGGGTTTGCCCGTCTTCACCCGGGCCTGTTCCTTGCGCAGGGCCTCCGGCACCGGGGCGGAGCCGCCCGGCTCGCCGGCCGTGGGCTCCGCCTGTGCCCCGACCGCGAACGCCGACCCGCCGCCCGATGCGACGACCATTCCGATGCCCAGACCGGCGGCCCGTGACAGGACCGTCCGGCGAAGGATGTCAGCCACCTTCTCGCCTCCCTATTCGAGGTGATCGCCGTGGGGCGCCCGGCCCGGGCCCGCTCAGTTCCATCCGAACCCCGACCAGAGGTCGGGCCGGACGAGCGCGGGCACGGGCAGCACCACCACGGCGATCAGCCAGTACGTCACCCTGTTCGTCTTCAGGGCAGCAGCTACCAAGAGGTTGACCAGCAGGAAGAGCGCGAGGACCGGGACGGTGGTCAGGCCCGTCAACAGGAACGAGCCGAAGGGTCCGTCGTCGACGTCCGATGGGTTCGCCGTCGTCCAGCCGAGCCGGGCGAAGACGAAGTCCGACAGGAAGCGCCATCCGGTCCGCAGCGGCACGATGCTCAGGACGGCCAGCACCCCGTTGAGCACCAGGGCCACCGAGCAGCCGAACCACGTGTGCGAGCGCCAGGAGCCTCGCCCCTGCGCGACACTGCTGGTCATCGAACCTACCCTTCTACAGGTTTCGCATGGGTGCCTGATACTTCTCGAACACCCGGTAGACGTCCAGCCGCTTGCGTGCCTCGACCATCGCCTCCGGCGTGGTCCCCTGGTAGCGCGCCAGGAGGTTCAGCACCTCCGTCTCGGTGTAGTCGAGGTCGGGCCGGCGCTGGGGGATCAGACTGGCGTGCCACATGTGCACGTACGGGACGGTTCCGACGGTGAACGCGTTGTCCTGGTTGAGCTTCTTCCAGATCTCCCACTGGTCGGCGTCGTTGTCGAAGTCCTTGATCACGTCGTTGAGGACGCCCTGGCGGACCGCGTAGTTGCGCGCCGCGATCGCGGTCGCGCCGAAGATCTGGGCGAGTCCGGTACTGGAGTCACGGGGGGTGCCCGGCGTCCCCTGGAGGAAGTGCGAGGCGACCAGGTTGTCGGCGACGTCGTCCTCCAGCGAGATGTTGCGCATCTCCCAGAGGACGGGAACCTGCAGGAGCGCCTTGCGGATCCTCAGGTTCCTTGCCAGCGAGGTGAAGAGCAGGTCGTAGTGGAGGACCTCGTCGACGCACGCGGTCGTCGAGAAGTTCTTCCCGAAGCTGGTCTCCTCGTAACCGTAGGCCTTCAGGCAGGCCTGGATGTCCGCCAGCAGCGCCGCCCGCATGCTCAGGTCGAACCGGACGTCGAGGCGCTGGCCGCTGGGCACCGCGTCGAACGTGTTCTGCCCGTTGTCCCGGCCCGAGGCGATGTCATTGTCGATCACGATCTGCCCCGCGCCACTTCCCACCGTGATGGTGGAGATCTGGTCGAAGGCCCAGTCCGGCGGCATGGAGAACCCCAGGTTCCCCGAGAAACCGGTCGACATGTCGGACACGAAACTCGCCGTCGTCAGCCCCGCCCCGGCGACCCGCGAACAGATGTTGCGCGGACCGTAGACGCCGATCTGGTAGCGGTCCCCGAGGTAGGACATCATGTCCTTGATGGCCCGGAAGTGCGGGATGATGTTGTCGGTCACCTGATAGTCGAGCGCGTCGAAGTCCACGGCGAAGTAGATCCGCGTGCCCCGCTTGAACCCGTACTCGCTCGCCGCGTCGACGGCCGCCAGTGCGTCGGCGCGCCCCTGCTCGGGCCTGAAGTAGTTCGCCGAGCCGCCGTAGGTCTGGTAGATCGGGAAGATCCGCAGGCCCTTGCCCGTGATCACGTCCAGCTCGCCGGGCTGGATCTTCTTGTTGAGCGTGGTGCCGGCCACGTTCGAGAGGTAACGCCCCACGATCTGGTACCCCGCGGCCTTGAGCGCGTCGGCCCGCTCCGGCGTGATCTGGGTGACGCAGTCCAGCGCGGTCCCCTGACGGTTGGGATCACCGGTGGACACCAGCAGCGACGCCCACGTCTGGTAGTCCCCCTGGCCGCTCTCCGGGAGCTTGAGGAACGACTGGAACTGTTTCACCGACCCCTGGAGACTGGTCGTGTAGGTGCTGTCGAATGCGACCCGGCGGCCGTTGAACACCATGGCTGCGGTGAACAGTTGGACCCAGGTGCCGGAGGAGCCCACGGAGAGCGTGTTGCTCTGGATCCCGGCCTTGGTCCCGGGGCCGAAGGCTCCGTTGGCCACGTCGTCGCTCATGCCGATCTGGTACTGGATGGCCAGCATCAGCGCCTTCTGGACGTCCCGCGAGAAGTGCCCGTCACACGGGATGATGAAGAAGTTCCGGCGGTGGACGTACTGACCGTTCATCCACTGCTGGATGGCACGGACCTCGGCGGTGCCGTCCGTCACGACGACGTAGGGGTCCATGGTGAGGAGCGCTTTGAACATCTTCGGCGTGAGGCCGTCACCGGCGTATACGCCGTCGACGCCCATGTGCTGCTTCAGCTTGACGACGGCCGCGGAGACCCGGGAGTTGTACACCCCGTCGATCTCACCTCCGTCGTACCCCTTGCAGTAGAGCCCGGACTGGACGATCCGGTTGATGTTCGCGTTGTTGTTGCTCCGGTCGATGACCGGATACCGCGACTCCAGGACGGAGAGCGTCGTCGGACCGAAGGTGTTGGACAACGGCGTGATGTTCAGTTCGTACTGAAGTGCCCGGGTGAGGGCGTACATCACCGTCCACGACGTCTTTCCGTCTTCTTCCAGCTTTGGTATGTCCGGCACAGCGGCATAAGCGGTGTTGATGAACTTCTGTGCTCGCAGCACCATCTCGTCAGCCATGGCACCCTCCTCCGTACGGCCATCCGGTCACTTCTCGACGGAACCCGCGGGTTCTCCTGGGAAATCCTCAGCCGACCCCCGAAGCCGCTTTGACGACCAGGGCGTTGGCGTCCCGCGCCTCGGTGAGCGCGAGCTGGTTCCCCCCGATGAGGTCGTTCTGAATCCGCGTCTCGACCTCGAACCAGGTTCGGGTGAGGTCGGATTCCTGCTTGCAGTCGACGTCCGCCACCGCCGTGGCGATCTCCTCCGGTGAAACCGTCCGCGATCCACGGTTCTTCAGCTGCTCGTTCACGGTCAGCGGACTCGCAGCCGTGTAGCCCTTGCCCTTCATGCAACTGCTCCAAGCCGCGAGCGCCTGAAGCACCGCCGGGTCCGACTGGGAGCGTTCGAAGCTGTCGCCGTTGAGCTGGTTCACCAGCGTCTCGTCCAGGTTTCCGACCTTCCGGTCGGACTCCCCCAGGCAGCCACCTTCGGGAATGCGCGGGTCGGCCGGCTTCTCGCCGTTCGGGCCCCTTCCCTTCAGCGCCACGCCGGCCGCCGGTCCGGGCTCGAACAGCGGCGGCTCGCCGATGTCGTTCGCCAGGTGGTACCCGAACTTCTCAGCCTCCGCGGGAACGCTGACCCCGTACCGGCGTGCCATGTTGGCGCCGTCGAAATTGGGCGGTGGATAGCTGCCCGGCTGCGGTGGAGCGAATTCGAAGCCGAGGCTCTTCATGCACTCGCGCTGGACCCGCACCTTCGACTGCTGCACCACCAGCCGGCTCGGGTAGCCGACCATGAACGCCTGGAGGGGGAGCACCTTCCCCTTCATCAGCCCGGTCTCCACCGTCGCACTCGGTGCCCGCCCCGCACCCGGCGCGGGCGCGCCCCCACTCTCTGGTTCCGAGTCTTTTCCGCAACCCGCCGCACCGACGGCCAGCACGGCGATCGCCGTGATGGCCGCGGTGCGGCGCGCCCTGCGGAGCCCTCGGGACTCCCGTGACTGCATCAGCCGTTACGCCGGTGCGAAGCGTTGTTGTTGTGCAGCTTGGAGATGAGGTTGCCGCCCGAGTTCGGGCTGAAGGTCTGCGCCGTTCCGTTGAAGTTCGAGTTGTAGAAGACGGTGTAGCTGGCCCAGGCGTCGCCGTTCACCACGGACGCCGCGTTGTTCTTGAGCGCCTGGCCGCTGCCCGGGGCATTCTCGCAGTGCGATCCGCCGAGGTTGCTCCGGATCCACTGGCCGGAGTAGCCGAACTGGTAGAGCGTGATGATGTTCCCGTTCGGGGAATTGACCCCGTAGTGGTCGTCGATGCTCATACTCGACAGGTAGCAGGGGCTGGTGGAAACCCCTCCCGCGTTCGTCGAGTTGTAGAAGATCGCGAAACAGTAGGACTTGTCCCCGTACTCGCAGGTGTCGGACTTGTACTCGATGGCGTGCGCCGGGACGATCGACGCCACGGTCGCCAGCGCGGCGGCTCCCGTGGTGAGCGCGGCGGCCAGTCTGCGATTCATGCCACTCCTTCCGAGACGTTTCTTCCGGCTTCGCGCCGGCGTTTCCAGGAACCGAGGAGACGGCATCAGAAGAGATCGGGGGTGATTCGCACCCGATATCAACTGGCCTGCCGGTTCAGTCACATGACGAACCGAAGCGACATCCCCCCGGGTTGGCCAAAGGACATGCTTGCTTCAACCCAAGAGATCGTCAAGAGTGGCGCAGATCACATGATTGCTTCCCGCCATTGCTCTGCTGACGGAAGGTCAGGAGGCGTAGGGTCCATTTCCACACCGCCCGACGGCCGCTCATCAGGCCGGTCGACCCGAAGTCTTCGCACCGATCTGCATCTCGATGGATGCCACATCTGTCCGGTTTCCGCGCTTCTGTGCTTCGGCGTCCTAGCACCGCATCCCGCTTTTCCCTGCCCGAGACCGACCCGTCTGTTCGCCTGCCCACCGACCCACCCGACGAGCCGTTTCGGCCTCACCATCGAAAGAAGCCCATGCCCGCCAACTCGCGTCGGCGATCCGTCCTGATCGCCACCGCGCTGGTCTCGGTCGTGCTCTCCGGAGCTGGTGCCGCGGCCTCGCTGGTCATCAAGTCGCCGGCACAGGCCGCTGCCGAGACCGGGCCGCCGGCGCCCGACGTCCTCACCGCACGGGTCGAGTGGCGGGTGCTGACCTCGACGGTGGTCACCCGAGGCCAGGTGACCGCCGGCCGGTCCGTCGACGTGGCACCGGTCGGAGCCGGCACGGGCGCGGGCGCCATCCCGGTCGTGACCAGACTGCCGCTGAAGGCGGGCGCCGAGGTGACGGCCGCGACCCCGGTGCTCGAGGTGGCCGGACGGCCGGTCTTCGCCCTCCAGGGAGAGCTTCCGGTCTACCGGGACCTCAAGCCCGGCACCAAGGGCCCTGATGTGAAGCAGCTTCAGGAGGCCTTGGCCCAGGCCGGGTTCCCGTCTTCCGACGACGTCCCGGGTACCTTCGGCGCAGCGACGAAGTCCGCGGTCGCGGGGTTCTACGCGGCCCGTGGCTACGATCCTCTTCCGTCGTCCCCGGACGGTGACGCCCGTGTCACCGCCGCCAAGGACGCCGTGACGGCCGGGGAGCGCGTCCTGTCAGACGCCAGGGAGGCCTTGGCGTCCGACAGGACGGTGAGCGGGACGGGCTCCGCTCCGCCGGCCGGAGCCGGGGGCCGCGCGGGTTCCGGGCGGCCCTCCGACGGGGTCGGACCGGAGCCGGCCGCCGCCACCAAGCAGGTCACCCGGGCCGCAGAGGACCTGACACGTCTGCGGGCCAGACTGGCCGAGGCCGAGGCGGCCCGGGGCCCCATGGTGCCGGCCACCGAGCTGGTCTTCCTCCCGAGCTTCCCGGCCCGGGTCGAGAGCGTCGCGGGTCAGGTCGGCAGCATGGTCAGCGGCAAGGTGCTCGCGCTGTCCGCAGGCGCGCTCGTCGTCCGGGGAAGCCTGACCGCCTCCGATCGAGGACTCGTCCAGCCCGGCCAGAAGGTCGAGATCCTCTCCGAACTGACCGGGGCCAAGGCGTCCGCCACCGTCACCTCGGTCGCCGACAGCATGGACGGTCAGCCGGAGGCCGGGGCGGGCGGTACGAGCGGCGGGGCAGGCGGCGCGGCCGGGTCCAAGCCGGCCGCGGGTCCGGCGAACACACCGAGCGGCCCCGGGTTCCAACTGATCGTCCAACCCGATGAACCGCTCGACTTCAAACTGGCCAACCAGGACGTCCGGTTGACGATCGTGGCCGCGTCCTCGGCCGGCCCGGTGCTGACGGTGCCGCTGTCTGCCCTGTCCGCCACGGCCGACGGCAGGACGGTGGTCACGGTGTCCGACGGCGGACAGCGCCGACGGGTGGAGGTGAGCACCGGCACCGCGGGCGGCGGCAACGTCGAGGTACGCCCGATGTCGGACGGATCGCTGCGGGAGAGCGACCAGGTGATCGTCGGGGTCAAGGCGCCGGCGGCCGGGCCCGGGGCCGGTGCGCGGTGACGGCGCCCGCCGTCGAGTTCCGCGGCGTCGGGCTGACCTACGACGGCTCGCCGCCGGTCGAGGCCTTCAAGGCCTGCGACCTCGTCGTCCGCCACGGCGAGTACGTCACCGTGACCGGCCCCTCCGGTTCCGGCAAGTCCACCTTCCTGAACATCGCCGGTCTGCTGGACACCCCGACGACCGGCCGGTACCTGCTGGCCGGCATCGACACGGCGGCCCTGTCGGACCGCGACCGGACAGCTCTTCGCGGCAGCCGGATCGGCTTCGTGTTCCAGTCCTTCCACCTGTTGCCGCACCGCTCCGCCACCGAGAACGTCGCCCTCGCCATGCTCTACACGAGGGAGCACGGTCACCAGGCCCATGCCGCCCGGCACGAGCAGGCCCGCGAAGCGCTCGTCCGGGTGGGTCTCGGCAGTCGTCTCGACGCCCTCCCGGGAAAGCTGTCGGGTGGCGAGCGCCAGCGTGTGGCCATCGCCCGGGCCCTCATCGGACGTCCCTCGCTGCTCCTGTGCGACGAACCCACCGGGAACCTGGACACCGTGACGGCCGAATCCGTGCTCGGTCTCATCGACGAGCTTCACTCCCATGGAATGACGATCATTCTCATCTCCCATGATCCCGAGGTGGCGGCCCGCGGTCAGCGCACCCTGACCATCCGCGACGGCGCGCTGACCGAACCGGCCGCCCGATGAGCCCGCGTGCGCGGCGCCACGCGCTACGTGTCTGCCCGCCGTCCCGGCTGTCCGCGCGGGACCTGTTCTCCGAGGCGCTCGCAGGGCTGGTCCAACGCCCGGCGCGCGCCGTGCTCACCGGCCTCGGCACCGTGTTGGGCGTCGGGACGTTCGTGGCCGTCCTCGGCCTGGCCGCAACCACGTCGTCCCAGGTCGACGCGCACTTCAACGTGCTGACCGCCCCCGAGGTGTCGGTCGAGGACGTCGGAGACGCCGCCGAATCCACGCCCCTGTCGTTTCCCGCCGACGCGGACGCCCGCATCCAGCGCCTGAACGGGGTCAAGGCCGCCGGGGTCTTCTGGAACGTACGGCTGGCCGATGCCACCGTGCGTTCGGCACCGGTCGGCGACGCGGCCGGCGGAGAGCGGGTCCAGGTGGTGGCGGCCTCGGCCGGGGTACTGACCGCCGCGGAACCCCGAGTCGCCCAGGGCCGTACCTTCGACTCCTGGCACGACTCGACCGGACAGCCGGTGGCCGTGATCGGCGCCGGCATCGCCGACCGGCTGGGCATCACCACGCTCGACGTCCAGCCGGCCGTCCTCATCGCCGGCAAGCCGTTCACGGTCATCGGGATCGTCGACGACGTCCAGCGCAAGAGCGATCTCCTGCTCTCCGTCGTGGTCCCCCGTGGAACCGCGGCGATGCTCTGGGGACCGCCGGTCGGCGAACGGGCCAAGATGATCATCTCCACGCGGATCGGCGCCGCCCAGCAGATCGCCCAGGAGACCGCCCTCGCCCTGGATCCCGCCCGCCCGGAGCACTTCAAGGTCGTCCCTCCCCCGGACCCGAGAAACCTGCGCACCTCGGTGACCACCGACCTCGGCCAGCTCTTCCTCCTGCTGTCCGGGATCTGCCTCGTGATCGGCTCGGTCGGGATCGCCAACACCACGCTGGTGGCCGTGCTCGAACGCACGGGGGAGATCGGCCTGCGCCGGGCGCTCGGTGCGCGCGGCCGCCACATCACCGCCCAGTTCCTGACCGAGTCGGCCTGCCTCGGTCTGCTCGGCGGACTGATCGGCACCTCACTCGGGGTGCTCACGGTCATCGGGGTCGTCCTCGCCCGGGACTGGACCCCGGTCATCGAACCGGTCACCTTGGTGCTGGCGCCCCTCGTCGGGCTGCTCACCGGCCTCCTCGCCGGGGCGTACCCCGCCTGGCGCGCCGCCCGTATCCAGCCCGTCGAAGCGCTCCGGCGCTGAGGGCCGGGCCGGGCCGACACGGCCCGGCCCGGCCGCGGGCTACGGCACGACGGTGACCGGCCAGCGGCCGGCCTTCACCAGCCGGACCGCCACCGAACCGATCACCTTGTGCCCGGCCTGCTCGGAGACGCCGACCACCACGGCGTCGGCGCGCAGCTCGTCCGCGAGCTTGGCGAGGCCGGTGTACGGGTCGCCGCGCATGGTCAGGAAGCGCCACTCCACCTTCCACACCTCACGCACCCGGTGCTCGGCCTCGCGCAGCGCGGTCAGCAGTTCCTCGGCGATCTCCTGGGTGGTCTCCGCCACCGCGGCCCCGGCCAGGGCGGTCGCGGCGCCGAGGATCGGCTGGATGTACGCCACCGCGAGGACCGCGCCCTGCCGGCGGGCCAGTCCGGCGGCGTAGGCGGTGGCGCGCCAGGAGGAGTCGGAGCCGTCCAGACCGGCCAGGACCACCTTGGGGCCGTCGGTGCCGAGCTCGAAGCCCGTGGGCGCGGCCGCGGCCTCGTACTCCTCGGCGCCGGTCGGCGCCCCCGCCGCGGCAGCCCCTCCTGTGCCGGCCGCCGCCGCCCCACCCGTACCGGCGGCCGCCTCTCCCGCGTCCGCCGTGTCCGCTGCATCGCTGTCGTTGCTCATGGGGCCGAGGCTATGCCCGCCACCGGGAGTGGGGGCAGGGGGCACTCCGGGTGAGGGCTGTGGTGCGGGCCACCCGGGCCGGCGGCCGGGGTGACGGAATCGGCACCGGCGGCCGGGGTTCCGTCACGCGCTGTCGACCGTGTGGGCGGCCTCACAGCGGTTCGGGGGGCGGCGGCCTCGTCGCGTTCCGCCGGAGGCGCCCTGAACGCCCACGAGGTGTACGCCGGGGTGGGGTCCGTACCGGTCTCCGATCCGGAGGAGCCGGCGATCCCCGGCCCCGATCCGGTCGGCTGACAGGCCGTCGGGAACGTGCGACCGTCAGGACGGCCGCGGCGGAAGCGGCAGCGGGACGGCCGGCAGGCCGTCGATGCTGGTGCCGACCAGCGGCTTGCGCTCGCAGTAGGCGCCGAACTCCTCCTCGTCCTTGCGGTCGAAGTACTGGGCGTGCAGGTCACGGTCGGCGCGGTAGTCCATGAACGGCACCGCGTACCCGCAGGAATCGCTGACCCGCTCGGCCCTGACCAGCACGATCGCCCGCAGGCCGGAGCCGTCCGCGGCCGGGTCGAAGTGGCCGAGCAGTCCGGCGAACCTCGGGTCGTCCCGGAAGACCGGCTCGCCGCGCCCGTGCACCCGCACCACCGTCGGCGGGCCCTCGAAGGCGCACCACATCAGGGTGATCCGGCCGTTCTCCCGCAGGTGGGCGACGGTCTCGGCCTGCGAGCCGCCGAAGTCAAGGTAGGCGAGGGTGAGTTCGTCGATCACCGCGAGCGTCCCGGAGCGCCCCTTGGGCGAGAGGTTGACGTGCCCGTCGGCGTCCAGCGGGGCGGTGGCCACGAAGTACACCGGCTGGCGTTCGATGAACCGGCGCAGCCGACCGTCGATGCATTCGTACTGCTTTCCCATGTGCGCGATTGTGCCCGCATCTCGACCGGCAGGAAAGAAGGATCCGGCCCCTGAGACAGCCCGTCACCCGGGGTCGCACGAAGCCTCCCGGAGGCCGGCCGGCGCCGCCTACCATGGCCGGTGCATGCCACCCGCCAGGCCGAGCAGGGGAGTTGCGATGACCCGGAACACGCTCCCCACCACCTCGCCCGGGACGGTCCTCGGCACCCCCGCCGCGCCGCTGCGCGGGTACGTCCTCGGCTACCGCGGCTACCGGCTGGCCCTGCGGCAGCCGCTGCGACGGCTGGAGGTGCCGACGGACGTGGTCACCGTGGCACCCGCCTTCGAAGGCACGATGAGCCTCACCGACGCCGTCTCCCCCGCTCCCGCCGCCGCCTTCGGCTCGGTCGCGGCCGGACTGCGCCGCACCGCGACGATCGCCGAACACGCGGGCGTGCTGCACGGGTTGGCCGTCTCGCTCACCCCGCAGGGCGCCTTCCGGGCGTTCGGGCCGCCGGCCGGGTCACCGACCGGGTCACCGGGCGGGTGACCAGCACCGGGGACTGAGGCCTGCACCCCCACAGGCGTGCGCATTCGTACAAGACGCACCGGTGCCCCGCCCGGCACGCTCGAAGGGCCCGGCCGGTACGGGGGACCGGCCGGGCCGGAAGCGGGCGCGGACGGGGCGCGCGGGGCGTCAGCCGGTCACTGCTTCATGTAGACGCTGTCCATGAACTCGATGATCTGCTGATCGGTGAGCCGCTGGCCGTCACGGTGGCCCATCGCCAGGTCGGCCTCGCTGATCATGCCCACCAGCCGGTCCCCGTCGATCACCGGGATGCGCCGGATCTGGTGCTGCTCCATCTTGCGCAGCACCACGTCCATGCTGTCCTCGGCGCGCACGCAGTGCAGGTGGCCGGAGAGCTCCATGGCCGTCATCTTGGCCGGGTTCTTGCCCTCCGCGATACATCGCAGCACGATGTCGCGGTCGGTGATGATGCCCTTCAGCTTCTGGTCGTCGCCGCAGATCGGCAGCGCGCCCACGTTCTTGTCGCGCATCATCTGCGCGGCCTCGGCCAGCGTCTGATGGGCGCCGATGCACTGGGCACCGGTGTGCATGATGTCTCGGGCAGTGGTCACGGGGACTCCTTCGTCGATGGTTCCCCCCGGCTGGCCCCCCGCATCCCCCCGGCGGCGCATCCGGGCTCCCGCCGTCGGAGCGGAAGCGGTGTGACCGCGCCCTCACCATAAGCAACCCCGTCTCCGTCCGCGACCCCGGCCGGTCGCCCGCTCCCCGGAGGCGGCCGGTGGAACGGCTGCGCGCGCTGTGCCCGGCGCTGCCTGACGTCGAGGAGCGGGTCGGCCTCGGGGAACCGGGGCAGACTGGCTGCGGGGGCCACCCACCGGAGGCGTCGGAGGCGGACCGTGCCGCAGATGACGGTGGACGGGCGCACCCTCGCCCTCTCCCACCTCGACAAGGTGTACTACCCGCGCACCGGCACCCCCAAGGGCGAGGTGCTGCGCTACTACGCCGCCGTGCACACCGCGCTGCTCCCGCACCTGCGCGACCGCCCGGTCTCCTTCCTGCGCTGCCCGGACGGCGTCGAGGCGGAGGTGTTCGTCGCCAAGAACCCGCCACCCGGCACCCCGGACTGGGTGCGCACGGTCGACGTGCCGAGCAACACCGGCGAGCTGCGCCAGGTGGTGCTGGCGGACGGCGCGGCCCTGCTGGCGGTCGCCAACCTCGGCTGCCTGGAACTGCACGTCCCGCAGTGGCACGCGGCCGCGCCCGCCCTCGCCGACCGGCTGGTGCTGGACCTCGACCCCGGCGAGGGCGCCGACGTGCTGACCTGCCGTACGGTCGCGCTGCTGCTGCGCGAGCGGCTCGCCGCGGACGGCCTGGCGGCGTGGGCGAAGACCTCCGGCTCCAAGGGCCTGCACCTGCTGGTCCCGATCGAACCCACCCCGAGTGCCCGGGTCTGCGCGTACGCGAAGGCGCTGGCCGCCGTCCTGGAGGCCGAGCACCCGGACCTGGTGGTGCACACCATGGCCAAGGCCCGCCGCCGGGGCCGGGTGCTGGTCGACTGGTCGCAGAACAACGCCAAGAAGACCACCGCCGCGCCGTACACCCTGCGGGCCCGGCCGTTGCCGACCGTCTCCACCCCGCTGGCCTGGGCAGAGCTGGAACGGGCCGGCCGCGAGCAGGACCTGGTCTTCACGCTCGCCGAGGTGCCCGACCGGCTGGCCGTGCACGGCGACCTGCTCGCCCCGCTGCTGGACCCGGAACGGGCCCGGCCGCTGCCCGGTGCGCCCGCGGCGCCACCGCCGCCGGAGCCGTCGCGCCAGGTGCTGCGCCCGCCCGTCGAGGTGATGCGTCCGGCCGCCGTGACCGCCGTCCCGCCCGCCGACGGCCTGGGCGGCGGGGGCGTGCAGTACGAGCTGAAGCTGGACGGGTTCCGCTGCGTCGCGTTCGCCCGGGGCGAGCGCCTCGCGTACCTCCAGTCCCGCAGCGGCCGCGACCTCGCCCCCGAGTTCCCGCCGATCGCCGCCGCCGTCGCCCGGCTGCCGGAGGGGCTGGTGCTGGACGCCGAGCTGGTCGCCTGGCGCGGCGGCCGGTTCGCCTTCGGCGAGCTGCTGCGCACCCGCCAGGCCCGCGCCGCCGCTCCCGAGGTGGCGCTCGGCCTGATCGCCTTCGACCTGCTGGCGCTGCCCGGCCGCGACGTCCGCCGGCTGCCGCTCACCGACCGCCGCCGCCTGCTGCTCGCGGCCCTCGCCGACGTCCCGCCGCCGATCCAGCCGGTCATGGCCACCACGGACCGGGCGGAGGCGCTGGAGTGGATGGAGCAGCTCGCCGGCACCGGGGTGGAGGGCCTGGTCTGCAAGGCCGCCGCCGCCCCGTACCGCCCGCGCGGCGCGGGCCGCGTCTGGGTCAAGTACCGCCGCAGCGACACCCTCGACGCCACCGTCCGCGCCGTCACCGGCCCGGCCGCCCACCCGCAGGCGCTGATCCTCCAGCTCGACGACGGGCGGGTGTTCCTGACCACCCCGCGGCTCACCCCGGTCCAGTCCCGCGAGGTCGCGGAGGTCGCCCGCCCCCTGCTCGGCCCGCCCACCACGGACCCCGACCACGGCCCGGTCCACCCGCTGACCTCGCCCCTCCGCGCCGAACTCACCCTCACCGGCCGCCCGCCCACCGCCACCTTCGTCCGCCTCCGGGGCGACTGACGGCCGGCTGCGGTCGCGCGGTGTCGCCGGCGTTCACGTCGGCCGCTTCGCCGCAGCGTGGGCGAACTCCGTCACGAAGGCGTCGTCGAACAGCGGCAGGTCGTGCGGATTGCGACTGGTGACGAGCGGGCCGGGCCCGTCTCGGCAGACGTGGACCGGCTCGTCCACCCAGTGCGCGCCGGCGTTGACCAGGTCGGTGCGCAGGCTGGGCCAGGAGGTCAGGGTGCGGCCGCGCACGGCGTCGGCCTCGATGAGCGTCCAGGCCGCGTGGCAGATCGCCGCGACCGGGCGGCCGGCGGCACAGCAGGCGTGCACGAAGGCGACCGCCGGGCGGTCCAGGCGCAGCCGGTCGGGGTTGGCGACGCCGCCGGGAAGGACCAGCCCGTCGTAGTCGGCCGGGTCGGCCCCGGCGACCAGGGCGTCCACGGCGAAGGTGTCGCCCGGCGTCCGGTGCCGGACTGTCCGGACCCGCCCCTCGGCGGTGGACAGCAGCCGTGGGGTGCCGCCGGACTCGGCGACCGCCTGCCAGGGGTCGGTCAGTTCGACCTGCTCGGCCCCGTACGGAGCGACCAGGAAAGCGATCGTCCGGCCGGTGAGCGTGGTGGACGGCCAGCCCATGGCACGGTCGCTCAGCGCGGGTGCGGGGCGGTCAGGTCGACGGCCGCGGGCGGGGCCGAACTGAGCCTGGCACGCGGGCAGTCGAGGTGGACGACCCGGTCGAGGTGGTCGAGCCGGGCGACCAGTCCGGCCGACACGAGCACCCGGGTGCCCCGCACCCAGGGCTCGGCGTCGACCAGCAGGTGGTCCCCGGCATCCTGTTCGACCCGGCCGACCGGGCCGTCGGTGGCATGCACCTCGTACCCGACCAGCGTGAGGTCGGCGGCGGGATGGGAGCCCGGGCGGTACTCCCACAGGTCGGTGGTCATCACGTCACGCCTCCGGACGGTCCCAGGGGCGCCGCTCCCGGCGTTCCCGGGTCTCCGCCGGGTCCGCCGCGTCGGTGCGGCCGCGGGCCGTGCGCCGACGGCGCAGCAGCTCCGAGGCGGCGATCGCGGCCGCCACCGTGGCCACCCAGACCACGCCGAGCGCGACCAGCACGGCGGTGACCGGGGTCCGTACGCCCACGCCGAGGCAGATCGCCGTCATCACCAGGACGGTCAGCACCACCCCGGCCGAGATCCTGCGCCCGAGGCCGCGAAGCACGCCCCGGACCCGGCTGGGCGGCTTGGCGCCCATCGTGCTCAGCTTCCGGTCGAGCCGTGTGTCCTGGCGCAGATCGGACTCGATCTCCTCGAGGAGCCGCCGCTCCCATCCGCTCAACGCGGGTCCGTCCATCTTGGTCACCTCCGACACTTCGGGTGACGTGTTCACACCCGGCGGTTGCCCGGTAAGGGCTGGTGCTAACCGTTCGGGGCGCCGCCTGTTGCGGCGCCGGCGGGCCCGAAGGCCCGGGGGCGGGCGAGCAGGCTGTCGTCCAGGACGCTCAGCAGTGCGGCGGCGTCGCGGTGCACCTCGGCCGCGCCCTCCGCCCGCAGCTCCTGGCCGGTGTCCCGGCCGACCGCCAGGGCCACGCACGGCACCCCGGCCCGCCGCGCCGCCCGTACGTCGCGCACGCTCCCGGCGACGGCCACGGCGTGCGAGGGTCTGCCGTCCACCAGCTCCAGCGCGGCCCGCAGCGGGTCGCCGCCGGGATCGGCCACGGTCAGCGCCGGTGCCCCGGCCGGCCCGGGGCCGGTCAGCACGACCGTCCACCCCCGGGCGGCGCACTCGCGCAGCAACTCGGCACCGCCGGGCAGCGCGGGCTGCCACCAGTCGGTACCGAAGAGAGCCGCCGAGATCACCGTCATGGTCACCGCTCCGTTCGCGGGCGACGCACCGAACGCTTCTCTCCAGGTTAGGTCGCTCCCCCGCCACGCGCGCAGCCTGCGGGTCACGGACTTCCGAGGGGGCGATCCGCCCGCGACCCGCGGAGGTCCGGTGGTGTACCCGGGAACGTAGGCCGGAAGACCCTCCGTCGGCACGGGCCGACACCGGGGCAAAGGCCTGCCCGACCGGGCCTGGCACCCGTCCGAGCAAGCCGGGATCGGGCCATCGAACCGCCGCACGACGACATTCCGTTGTTGCCCCTGAGATCGAACCCGTCCAGAGCAGGCCCTTCGCCCCCGGCGGTGAACTTCCCGCCCTTGGGACCGTCATGTGAGGATTCGTCATGTCTGCTGCCCCTGCCGCGTGGTTCTCCGGTCTGTTCAGGTTCGGTTCTTCGGGCCGGGACCTGCCGTCGTGGTGGGCGGCGTTGATGGGTGCGGTGTCGGGGGCGTCGTATCCGAAGGTGGACGCGGAGCGGCTGTTGACGGGCGCGGGGGCGCTGCGGCGCACGGCCGTGCTGGTGGACGAGGCGGGGGTGGAGATCGAACGGCATGCGACCGCGTTGCCCACGAGCCTGCCCGGAGCGGGAAAGGAGATGGCACGGACCCTGGCGGACGTCGGAGAGAGCACCCGGCGCGGCGCGGCGACCCTACGGGAGGGCGCAGGGGCACTGGAGGAGCAGGCCGGACAGGTCGACTACGCGCAGCGGTCGATGGAGCTGACGGCGGCGATGACGCTGTGGACGGTCGCACAGTTGGTATGGGCCATGGCCACGACAGCCGGCGCGTCGGCGGCCCTCGTCCCCGGAGTCCTGGCGGGCGGGCGCCGCTCGGTGCGCGAAATCCTGGCGGAATTCCTCAGGTTGGTGTGCTCGGGGGCGGTCTTCGGGGCCGGGCAGGATGCGCTGGTGCAGGCTTCCCAGCTCGGTGAGTACCGCCGCGGGCTGGATGTGACGTCGTTGCTGGTCGCGGGGGTGGGCGGCCTGGCCGGGGGGCTCGGAGACCCGGCCGGGCACGCCCTGGGGGCCCGGATGCCGGCACCCGCCCTGCTGCGCAAGGCTGTGGGCGGGGCTGTGGGCGGAGCGATCGGAGGGGAGGCCGGGGCGGTGGTCTCCACCGCCTGGCAGGGCGGCGAATGGGACCCGACCATGTTCGGCCTCGCCGCGGCCGCCGGCGCGGGTACCGGTGTGATCGGTGGCGCACTCCACCACTACACCCAGCTCAAACACGTCCGGAATCCGCGCCTTTCCCAGGACCCCGTCGGCGTCCGCGGCACCGACCACTGGACGGCCCCTGCCGCCCACGACCGGCAGCCGGCGGCCGAACTCCCGCCACCGGCCCTCACGGGCACCCCCGAGCCGGTGTCGCACGAGGCCACCGCACCGGCACCGCGTGAATCGGGGGTCGCGCGGCCCGAGGCCGGACGAGCCACCGTGGAAAGGCTCGGGCACGTGGAAGCGGCCGTCTCTTCCACGGCCTCGGACGCCCGCCCCGGCGGCCCCGATCCGGCCGGCGCCGAGCGCGACCTGAGCACGACACCCACCCGTCCCGCACCGACGACGACCGGAGACCACCCGGCGCACGAGCACGCGGTCCGGACCGCCGACACGCCTGCCCGCCCCCTCGAACCGCTCTACGACCGCCGGGACTGGCGCAGCCACCAGGCGAACTGGCTCGAAGCCGTCGCCAAGGCCCAGAAGAACCCCCTCGTGCGTGAGGTCCAGACCATCCCGGCCGACCGACTGCACACCTGGTGGAACGCCCTGCCCGAACTCCACCGGCGGCAGCTGAATGCCGAGCTGAACGTGCTCGTGGCCCCGGCCGACCGTCCCGCACCCGCCGCGAGGATCCCCGAACCCGCCGCAGTCGTCAGGCTACGCGCCGCCTTCGCCGGCGAACTCGCCACCCACCGCCTGACCGACCCGCACACCACCACCGACCAGATCCTCGACAGGACACCCGGCCACCCGACCAACCACCCCGCCACCCCCGACGACCACTCCCGCCAGACCTTCCTCCACGCAGCAGGCCTCCAGGCCACCGCCGCCGACCGACGCGCCGGCATCCTCCCCGGCGGCACCCGCCCCAAGGAGTCGGTCGTGACGCCCGATGCCGACTCCGCGGCCGCGAGCAGCGCCACCTCAGGTCCTTCGCCGGTCAGCCGCAGTCCTGCCCCACGTTTCAAGCGCCCCGCAAGCTCACCGTCCGGATCCGACCCCCAGCCCCACGGGGAACTCCCCGGCAAACGGCTACGCGCCACCGGCCCCACCCACTCCGTCATCGGGGGCACCCCAGTTACCACGCCCACCGACCAGACCGTCACCACCGCGCTCACCCGGCTGGCCCAGGAGTTGAAGGAGCGCGAGGTCCTCGCCCTGCGGAACGGCACCTTGGAACAGCTCGCCCGCTACACCCTGCCCGGGAAGGACCAGGCACAGCTTCGAAAAGCCGCCCGCACCACCCTGTCCCTGCGTCCCGGCGAGCCCCTGACCACCGCCGGCCTCCAGCTCGGCCACACCCTCGACCGGCTCCTCACCGACCCCGCCCACACCACGGCCCGGTGGAGGAAGCGCGCCTCCGAGTACGCCGACTTCCTCGACCGCCACGGCCTGCCGCTGGATCCGGACCACCTCGACATCCTCACCAGCCTCGATACCCTCATCCCGGTCCCGAAGACCGGAGCCGCCACCACCGCTCGGTTCGACCGCCTCGTCACCACGGTCAGCCCGGAGGTCTCCGCCCCCAGCCGTGTCGACCGCCTCCGCCTGATCACCGACGCCCTCGCCCTTCGGCGCGAGAACCGTCCCGTCACCGTCGACACCCTTGGGCGCGCCGCCAACGAACGGCTCGTACACGCGATGGAATGGACCCCCACCACCCCCGACCACGACACCACGGCCCGCCCCGATCGCGCCCCGGACGCCACCGGCCACAGCACCAATGCGCTCAACGGCGTCGGCGACGAGGCGATCAGGTTCGCCATCACCTTGATGAAGAAGCGCGGCGATCTGCCCTTCAAGGAAGGTGTGCCCGAGGCCGAGGACCCCACCGTCCGCAAGATCGCCATCTACTACGACGTCTCCTACAAGGTCCTGGCCCGCACCGCAGCCGCCGAGGCCGCCGCCACCACCTACGCCGACGAGATCGCCGGCCGACACACCCACACCGCAGCCGGCGCCGGAACGCCCCCACCTCTTCCGGAGGCGTTCCTTCCCAAGGAGCCGACGGTGCGGGCGGCTTACCTCGAATTCCTCGCCGTCGCGCACAAGAGCTTCCCCGCGGAGGTGCCGCCGAATCTGCGCACCTACGCCGCGACCCTCGGTCCCGCCCCCGCCGACTCCGTCTTCCGCGGCTGGAAGCCCAAGCGCGTCGGCACGTCCTTCCAGACGCACTACAGGAAAGCCAAGGCGATCACGGGGAATCTGTCCGTCCTGAAGAGCGGCTACCGTGGGGACTTCCAACCGAAGCTCACAGCGGTGGCCTGTCTGCTGGCCGACAACGGCACGCCCCAGAAGACGATCAAGGCTGTCGTCGGTGTGGGATCCGACACCTTGTCCAACCTGCTGACGCATGCCCCCAGTCACCGGCCATGGACCGACGAGCGGGTCGACCGCCTCGTCCGGGAATGGATCGACGGACACCAGAACAGCACCACCCTGCTCACGTATCTCCGGGCCAGCACCCCGTACGTCCCCGTCGAACAGAGCCACGGCACGGTCGAGCACCCCGAGTTCGCACGCCCGGTCTTCGTCCGCGCCGACAAACTGCTCCAGGCCGCCGAGTCCAGACCGGATCCGGCGGAAACCGCCAGGAAGCTCGGCATCGACAGAGCGACCCTCGACGCGTGGGTGGCGGACACGGTCCCCGACCTCGGGACGGATCCGGGCGCCCCAGCCACCACGGCCGCGGATCACATCCCCTTCCAGCCGCGTGTCGTCCTCCCCGACGATCCGAACGTGCGGGTCCTCTACGACGAACTCCTCGCCGTTCTCCACGAGGAACACCCCGAGCAGGTCCCCCGGCAGCTGCGCGCCCACGCCGCCGCCCTCGCCCCTGCTGGTCGGGACTCCGTCTTCCGCGGCTGGAACCCCGAGAACAAGACATCCACCTTCAACAGCCACTACAAGACGGTCAAGAGAATCGCAGCGGACACCGATCTGCTGAGGAGCAGGCACGACGACGACTACCAGCAGAAGATGACCGCGGCGGCGTGCCTGCTGGCCGACCGCGGCACCCAGACTTCCGTGATCACGAACCAGCTCGCCATCAAACGGGGGCGTGTGCCCGACTTGGTGAAGCACGCCCCCAGTCAGCACCCCTGGACCCCTGAGGAGGCCACCCGCCTCGTCCAGGAATGGATCGAACAGCGCCAGAACGGCGTCACCCTGCTCGCCCACCTCCAGGCCAACACCCCCTACGCCCCCGTCACACCCAGCGATGGCAGGATCAACCACCCCAAGTTCGCTCACCCGGTCTTCCTCCACGCCGAGGCCTTGCTCAAACCCACCGGGGCGAGCCGGGCGGACATCGCTGCGGAACTCGGGGTCCACTTGGACACCCTGAAGAACTGGGCGGCGGGGGCCGCGGCCGACAGGAACGATCCCGCCACCACCGAGCGGCCGATCACCGCGGAAGATCCCGCCACCACCGAGCGGCCGATCACCGCGGAAGATCCCGTCGCCACCGTGGGGCCGGCCACGGATCCCGACCCGTTCGTGCCCCGTCTGATCCTCCCCGAGGACACGGGCGTGCGGTCCGCCTACGACGAACTCCTCGCCGTCCTCCACCAGGAGAACCACTCCGACCAGATCCCCCCACGGCTGCGCGACCACGCCGCCACCCTCGCCCCTGCCCGTCAGGACTCCGTCTTCCGCGGCTGGAACCCCGAGAACAAGACATCCACCTTCAACAGCCACTACAAAACGGCCACGAACAGCGCGACGGCGGCACCCCTCTGGAGGCAGGACGGCGTCCTCTCCACATATGGCACGCAGGCGGCGGCAGTGGCCTGCCTGCTGGCCGACAACGGCACCCCGGCACACGTGACGATCAAACACCTCGATTCAGTACCGGCGAACCTGCCTGCACTGACGCGACACGCCCCCAGCCAACAGCCGTGGACCCCTGAGGAGGCCACACGTCTCGTCCGGGGATGGATCGACCACCACCAGAACCGCGTCACCCTGCTCGCCCACCTCCAGGCCAACACCCCCTACGCCCCGGTCATGCACGGCAGCACAGTCAGCCACCCGAAGTTCGCCCACCCCGTCTTCCTCGACGCCTACGCACTGCTCCGAACCACCACACCGTCCCCTGCGGACATCTCCCGGAAGCTGGGCGTGGCCCAGCACATCCTGCGCCAATGGCTTGAGAAAGAGAGCCCGGCCAGCCACCGGAACGCGCCGGCCGCCCGCCCCGTTGGCACAAGCCCGGTCCCGCGTCGGCACGCCGAGCGCGTTGCCCCCCTCGGTGGTGCCCCGTCCCCGTCCGAACGCCGCGCCGACCCGACCACCGCGGCAGTAGCTGCGGTCCGGCCGGCGAAGGCCCCAGGGCTCCACAACGCTTCCGCCATGACCGGCGCGAGGCACCCGGCTGGTGTCCGGCCTTCCGGGAACACGGCCGACAGGTCAGGCACCCCCACGGCACGGCGGTCTTCCCCGGCACCCGAGCCCTCCCCACCCTCGGGGCCGAAGCGCACGGCCGCTCCACCGCTGAGGTGGACGACGACCGCCGCGGGGCTGCGGGTCCCCGTCCGCCCCCGCACAACACCGGGTGTTGGTGCCTCGACGGGAAGTGGGCCTGCTGCCGCTCCCCACCCGAAGACCGGTTCCGTCTTCCACGCCACCACCCCGGCCCATCGGGCCACCACATCCGGCCCGACCCCGGTAGCCGGTACCGTCCACGGCAGCAGCGCGACCGTCGACTCCCCCGGTCGCCTCACACCGCCCCGGGACGGTGTTCTCGAAGTACTCCCGATCACGTCGCCGACTCGGTCCGGCGACGAGGAAGCCGCCTTCGGCCACGGCTCCGGTCCGGGCCGCACGGGCCCCTTCGACGACGCGGACACCCACCTCCCGGACGTGGACGAACTGTTCGGAGACGAGGGCTACGGCCTGACACCGTTGGTTCTCGATGGGGAGGGCACCCTGAGCACCGGCATCGGAGCGGACTCCAGCACCGTGACGCACGACCACGGCGGCACGCCCACCGGCTCCACGGGTGTCGGCACCTCGGACATGACGGATCTTTTCGCCGCCACCAGCCTGAGCGACGCGATCGACGGCTCCCCGGCGGCACCGGCGCCGCCCACGGTCGTCGCCGAGAGCCCGGAACCTCCAACGGTGAGGGTGGACACCACGACCGACGGCGGAACGGGCTTCGCCGCCAAGGTGACGATCCCCGAGGACGGCTTTCCGCTCGAAGTGCCTCCGTCTCCCCTGTACTACGCCGAGAGTCCGCCCGCCCACGACGACTTCGACGCAACCAGCGCCACCGATGACACTCCCGCCAGGGACGAGACCATGGACGTCGACGCCGTACGCGACACCGCCGCCCCGTCGCCCTCCGTTTCCGCCGGTCGAGCCCCCGTCGCCGGCACCGCACCGACCGGTCTCCGCCCGGACAGCGACCCGTTCGTCCCCCTGGACGACCTCATGTCCGTCGACATCCCCGGAGACGTGGCTGTCGTCCGAACCGTGGATGAGCTCGCCGACAGCGGGCTGGACCGCCTGCTCCGCCTGCACGACTTCCCCGAAGCCGAATCGCGGGAAGCGAGCCCCTACGATGCCGACCTGGTCGCCAACGGCAAGGGCTTCGCCGCCGGCGTCGCGGTCCGCGGCATCACGCATGCCCTCGACGCCGTCCGCACAACCGACACTGACATGGCCGACGCCTCGTTCTCGCCTTACATCGGCACTCCCCCTTTCACACCGGGCACACCCCCCGCCATGTCTCCGCGCGCCATGACGCTTCCGCCGATCGACCTCCCGGATCTCTAGAAAGGCCGCCGGGCCTTCAGTCCGCGAACGGGTCGGAGGCCAGCCGGGCGTGCAGGTGCTCGTCCACGTAGACGCCCCCGCCGTAGGTGTAGGAGCCGCGCAGGGTGCCCTCGTACGGGAACCCGGCCCGCGTCGCGACGCGACAGGAGTCCTCGTTGGCGACGGCGTGGTAGAGCTCGATGCGGCGAACGTCGGCGTGCTCCACCGCCCAGCGGGTGACGGCCGTGGTGGCCCGGGTGGCCAGGCCCCGGCCGCGGGCGGCGGCGAGCAGCCAGTAGCCGATCATGGCCACCCCGTCGTCCCGGTTGGTCCACCCCAGATAGGCGTTGCCGCACAGGCTGCCGTCGGCGGCGTCGACGACGGCGAAGGACGCCGCGGTGCCGGCGGCCCAGCGCTCCTCGCAACGGCCGAGGTAGGTGTCGACGACCACCGGGCCGGCGGCGCCGAGCGGGCTCCAGCGGGCGACGGCCGGGTCCGCCGCGGCGGCGGTCAGGGCGGGCACGATGCCGCCGGGCACGTCGAGGGCGCGCCCCCACGGGCGCAGCAGGACGTCACCGAGGTCGAGGACGGTGGGGCGGAAGACGCGCTGGTCGGTGCCGGGATCGCTGGTGGTCATCCCGCCTTCCTATCCCCCGCTCCCCGGACCCGCCAACGAATATTCCGGCGCCTGCCCCCACCGGGCGGGCGGAGCAGGCGCCGGCACAGCGGGGTCAGATCCGGGCCAGGTACCCGTTCTCCACCAGCCAGAGCACGTTCAGCCTGGCCGGACCGCCGGGCAGCAGGGCGCCGTCGAGCTGGTACTGGAGGCCCCAGCCGGGCTGGTTGAACCAGGGCGCGATCGGGCCGGCGTGCACCGTGAAGGCCTTGACCACCTTGTAGTCGTGGTAGTTGCAGGCGGCCGGCGGGTTGCCGTCCAGGCTCTGCGGCGGGATCGCACGGTTGGCATAGGGCAGGCCCTCGGGAGCGAGGAAGGCGCCGTACTCGCTGCCGTAGCGGTCGATGTTCTGGTTCGGGTAGAGCGTCAGGTCGAACTCGATCGGGCTGCCGTCGGGCAGGGTGACGTAGCCGTCGGCCGGCGGGTAGGTCCAGCCGCCCTTGCCGCCGTTTCCGGCCGGGTCGTAGTACCTGGCCAGGAAGTCCTGGTCGCTCGCACCGCCGGTGCGCTGGTAGCCGATGAGCTGGCGGCCGACCGGGCCGGTGGTCGGGAGGTCGGCGGGGCCGAGGCGGGCGTCGTCGTGGCGGAAGGCGGCGGAGCACTGGTCGGAGGGGGTGGCCGCCGGGGCCGCGACGGCGGCGGGGATGCTCAGGGCGGTGAGGGCGGTGGCCGCGGCGAGCGGCGCGACGAGCAGGCGAAGGCGAAGGCGCACGGTGTCTCCGTCGAACGGGTCAGCGGTCGAGAAAGGAGCCACGGAGGGTCGTCGTGCTCACCCTCCGTGGCTGGTTCGACACCAGGCAATCGGATCCACTGATCATTCGTCAACACGATCCGTGCGACTGCGTGTTCGCCTCCGCGAATTCGGCCGAACCCGGGACACCGTGGCCGCCCGTCCATCACGATGAGCGGTCCGGTGCGGCCGGGTCACCTCCCCGGGGCGACCCGGCCGAGCAGGTGGAGCAACCGGTCGAGGGCGTCCTTGGAGTTGGGCTCGGTCAGGTTGACCATCAGCCGGAACGCCACCTTCAGCAGCGCCGGTTGGCCGAGTCCGGCGGCCCCGGCCGCGCCGAGCAGCTTCGGGCGGCCCAGCAGTTCGGCGGCCAGGCGGCCGAGCGCGAAGTAGCCCGCGTAGGCGGAGCGCAGCGCCTGCGGGTAGGCGCGCAGGGCGAGTTCGCGGCCGCGGTCGGTGCGGCGGGCGAGTGCCTGGACGATGGTCTCGGCGGCGTAGCGGCCGGACTCCATCGCGTAGGCGATGCCCTCGCCGGTGCCCGGGCTGACCGTGCCGCCCGCGTCGCCGACCAGCAGCAGGCCGTCGGCGTAGTGGGGTCGGCGGTTGAGGCCCATCGGCAGGGCGGCGCCGCGGATCGGCTCGGTGACCCCGTCGGGGGTGTAGCCGTACTCCGGCGGCAGGCCGTCGCACCAGCGGCGCAGCAGTTCCCGCCAGTCCACCTCGGCCTTGGCGGTGTCGAGGATCCCGAGGCCGACGTTGGCGGTGCCGTCGCCCATGCCGAACACCCAGGCGTAGCCGGGCAGCACGCGCCGGGCCGGGTCGGTGGGACTGCGCAGGTCGAGCCAGGCCTCCAGGTAGCGGTCGTCGTGGCGCGGGGTGGTGAAGTACGTCCGGTACGCGACGCCCATCGCACGGTCGGTGCGGCGGTAGCGCTTCATCGCCACCGACAGCCGGGTGGAGTTGCCGTCGGCGGCGACCACGATCGGGGCCCGGTAGGCGACCGGTCGGCGCTCCTCCCCCAGTTTGGCGGTGACGCCGGTGATCCGGCCGGTCCGCTCGTCCAGCAACGGGCCCGTCACATTGGCGCGTTCGACCACCCGGGCACCGGCCGAGGCGGCCTTGCGGGCGAGCAGTTCGTCGAAGTCGGCGCGGCGCCGGACCAGTCCGAATCCGGGGAAGGCGGAGAGCTCGGGCCAGTCGAACTCCAGCGAGCGGTGCCCGGAGATCAGCCGCAGGCCCCGGTTGTGCAGCCAGCCGGCCTCCTCGGAGACGTCGATGCCGAGGTCGGTCAACTGCTTGACGACGCGCGGGGTGAGGCCGTCCCCGCAGACCTTCTCGCGCGGGAAGGCGGACTTCTCCAGCAGCAGGACGTCGAGTCCGGTCCGTGCGAGGTGGGCTGCCGCGGTGGAGCCGGCCGGGCCGGCGCCGACCACGATGACGTCGGCGCTCCCCCCGGCCTTCACGCTCTCCCCGGCCTGGACGGTCTCCTCGGCGCTGACGGACCCCTCCCCCCTGACGGACCCCTCGGGCCGGACGGGCACCCCGGCCCGGGCGGTCCCCGGCCGCCGCTCGCGGGCCTGTCGTCCATCGGTCTCTTGCCCACCGGGCTGTTGCCCGCCGGCCTCGCCGGTCGGCTCCGGGACGGTCTGCTCTGGGCCGGGCATCGCACTCTCCCACGGGTCGGATCGGCTGTACACGCAGCGGAGGCCGCGGACTGGGCGGTCCCGGACGGACGATAGAGAACCCCGGCACCGGCCCGCCGCCCGACACGCAGTCCGCCACCGCGAACCGGTCAATACCGGCCACCACGGCCGTCCGGGAACACCTGCCGGACCGGAGAGCGGAGTTGACCGCTCACCAGGGTCGAATACGCACGAAGTCCCGACAATCGGGTGATCAGATCGTTATGACGGACTAGTCGGACCAATCACCTTCAGCGATGCATTTCGGCCAAACCTCCCTTGCGTCACGTTTCCCGCTGCGGGAACTCTTGTGCCTCTCCCGTCGCACGACACCGGCTCCTGCCGAACGGCCGACCGGAGGCTCCCTCCCGCCGCGCGGGCCCGCCCCGGCCTGCCGTACCCGATGGAACTCCAGATGCACCTCCGCTCCACCGCCGCGCGCTCCCTGGTGGCCGTCCCGACCGCCGCCGCGCTCATGCTGCTCGCCCCCGCCGCGCACGCCGTTTCGGGCGGCAAGGGCGGCGCCCCCGGCAACAACGGCACCGTCAAGATCCACGACGCCGCCACCGGCCAGGAGGACGTGCGCAACGAGCCCAAGGTCTGCACCTTCTACCTGGACTCCTTCGGCTTCGACGCCAACCAGGACGTGATCTGGGCGATCGCCACCGTCGGCCCCAAGGGCGAGACGCTCGCCGCGTGGGGCGACCTCCCGGTCGACCCGCACGGGCACGTGCGGACCGAGGACATCCACCTGCCGGACGGCCACTACAAGCTCTACTGGCAGTCGGTCGAGCTGGTGGACGGCAAGCTGCCCAAGGAGCCGGACCTCAACAACCCCAAGCACAAGGTGTTCAAGGTCGACTGCGGCGGGCAGTCCCCGGCCCCGACCGGCAAGCCCTCGGCGACCGTGCCGCCGACCCCGGTGAAGACGCCGTCGGCGAGCCCGACCTCGGTGCCGTCGCACAGCCCGTCGGCCCCGGCGACGCCCCCGGCCACGACGCCCGCGACCACCCCGGCGACGCCCCCGGCCACGACGCCCGCGACGACGCCGGCCTCGCCGAGCGCGAGCACGCAGCCCACCGAGACGCCGAAGCCCCCGGTGCCTCCGACCACCACCCCGACCAGCCCGGCGGCGACCGCTCCGGCCACGACTCCGGCCACCACCCCGGCCACCGAGGAGCCGACCATCGCGCCCAGCGGCGCCCCGAGCCCGGCCCCGTCCGGCGCGCCGACCGCCACCGTGCCGGTGCACGTCCCGGCCACCGAGACCCCGGTCAACCCGGAGCAGCCGCTGATCATGCCCGACAAGGTCAGCGTGCCCACCCCGATCCCGGGCGCCGCGGACGGCAAGAAGCTGGCCACCACCGGTAGTGACGGAACCCTGCTCTACGCCGGCGCCGGCACCGTGCTGCTGCTGGGCGGCGCGGGCGCGGTGGTCTACACCCGCCGTCGCCGCACCGAGTCCTGACGCACCCGCCCGGGCCTTCCCGGGCGGCATGCCGCGACTGAGCCGCGGCGCCACCGAGCCCCTGGTCCCGCGAGCAGCTGCGGGACCAGGGGCTCCCCGTCGTTCCACGGCGCGCACCCCCGCGGGGTTCGCCGGCGGTCGCACCGGGATCGACGAGGGGCCCTGGCCAATCCCCTTCACCCGCACAAGCCGATGTCACAGCCCCGCACGGGCGCGCCGCACACCCCCCGTAAGGCACTAGTTAGGGCCGTGTAAGAGCCGTTCGCAGGATGGGAGTATGGAGCCCATCGTGAGTCAGAACGTCCCCGCTGCCTCCGGCCTACCCGTCGGCCAGGACGTTCCCATTGCCGTAGTAGGACTCTCCTGCCGACTTCCCCAGGCGCCTCGCCCTGAGGTTTTCTGGAGCAATCTCCGTGACGGGGTGGACGCGGTTGGCGAGACTCCGAGGGACCGGTGGGATGCCGAGGCGTGGTACGACCCCGACCCCACCGCGCCGGGCAAGGCGCTCACGCGCCGTGGCGGCTACCTCGACCACGTGGACCGGTTCGATGCCGCGTTCTTCGGGATCTCCCCGCGCGAGGCCGCGGCCATGGACCCGCAGCAGCGGCTCATACTGGAGCTGAGCTGGGAGGCTCTGGAGGACGCCGGGGTGGTGCCCTCGGCGGTACGGGACACGCGCACCGGTGTCTTCATCGGCGCCATCGGCGACGACTACGCCGCCCTGCTGCGGCACGGCGGGGCCGGGGCCATCGGCCGACACACCCTGACCGGGCTGCAGCGCGGCATCATCGCCAACCGCGTCTCCTACACCCTCGGGCTGCACGGGCCGAGCGTCACCGTGGACACGGTCCAGTCCTCGTCCCTGGTGGCCGTGCACATGGCGTGCGAGAGCCTGCGGCGTGGCGAGTCCATGGTGGCACTCGCGGGCGGCGTCAGCCTCATCCTCGCTCCCGAGAGCACGGTGAGCGCCGCAAAGTTCGGCGGCCTGTCGCCGGACGGCCGCTGCTACACCTTCGACGCACGCGCGAACGGCTACGCCCGGGGCGAGGGCGGCGGTCTGGTCCTCCTCAAGCCCCTGGCGGACGCGCTGCGCGACGGCGACCGGGTGTACTGCGTGATCCGCGGCAGCGCCGTCAACAACGACGGCTCCACGGACGGTCTGACGGTTCCCAGCACGAGCGCCCAGGAGGACGTGCTGCGCCTGGCACGGCGGAACGCTGGGGTCTCCGCTGGGGAGCTGCAGTACGTCGAGCTCCACGGCACGGGCACCCCGGTGGGCGACCCCGTCGAGGCCACGGCGCTCGGCTCGGCGCTCAGGGGCGAGCGCAACGCGGATTTCCCCCTGCCCGTGGGCTCGGCCAAAACGAACGTCGGTCACCTGGAGGGTGCCGCAGGCATCGTGGGCCTGCTGAAGGTGGCGCTCAGCATCAGCCACCGGATGCTGCCCCCGAGCCTCAACTACGCCTCGCCCAACCCCCGGATCCCGCTGGCCGACCTCAACCTCCGGGTGCAGACGGAGCTGGGCCCCTGGCCGCACCCGGACCGCCCACTGATCGCGGGCGTCTCCTCGTTCGGCATGGGCGGGACGAACTGCCACGTCATCCTGGAGGAGGCCCCGGCGACGAGCGGTACGGGCGAGGCCACCGGATCCGCCGAACCTGCCGAGCCCGGAACCCCGCTGTCCTGGGTGTTGTCGGCGAAGGGCGACAACGCGCTGCGGGACCAGGCACACCAGCTCCACGACCACCTGACCCACAACCCCGACATCACCATCACCGAGGTCGCACGCGCCCTGGCCCTGACCCGCACCCACTTCCCCGACCGCGCCGTCATCACCGGCACCGACCGCGACCAACTCCTCGACGCCCTGGCCACACTCTCCCGCGGGGAACCGGCCCCGGGCATCATCCAGGGACACGCCGACAGCAACGGACCCCTGGCCTTCCTGTTCGCCGGACAGGGCAGCCAACACACCGGCATGGGCCACGAGCTCCACCAGACCTACCCGGTCTTCGCCGACGCCTTCGACGCCGTATGCGCCGCCACCGACCCCCACCTGCAACACCCACTACGCAAAGCCGTCTTCGAAGACGATCACCTACTCGACCGCACCGAGTACACCCAACCCGCGCTCTTCGCCCTCGAAACAGCCCTCTACCACCTGATCACATCCTGGGGCATCACCCCCCACCACCTCACCGGCCACTCCATCGGCGAAATCACCGCAGCCCACGTAGCCGGAGTCCTCAACCTCACCGACGCCGCCACCCTCGTCACCCTGCGCGGCCGCCTCATGCAACACCTCCCCCCAGGCGGCGCCATGATGGCCATCCACGCCCCCACCACCCACATCCAACCCCTCCTCGACAACCACAACGCCACCATCGCCGCCGTCAACAGCCCCACCAACACCGTCATCTCCGGCACCCGCGACGCCCTCACCCACATCGCCCAGCAACTCGGCACCGACACCAAAACCCGATTCCTCAACGTCTCACACGCCTTCCACTCCCCCCTCATGGAACCCATGCTCGACGAGTTCCGACAGGCCCTCCACACCCTCACCTACCACCCCCCGACCATCCCCATCATCTCCACCCTCACCGGCACCACCGCCACCACCGAACAACTCACCGACCCCGAACACTGGATCAACCACGCCCGCCAAGCCGTCCTCTACCAACCCGCCATCGAAACCCTCCACAACCTCGGCACCACCACCTACCTCGAACTCGGCCCCGACACCACCCTCACCACCCTCACCCAACAAACCACCACCACCGGCCACTTCATCCCCACCCTCCGCAAGAACCACCCCGAACCCCACACCACCACCAACGCCCTCGCCCACCTCCACACCACCGGCACCCCCATCAACTGGCACACCCACCACGGAACCACCACCCACACCACCCCCCTCCCCACCTACCCCTTCCAACGCCAACGCCACTGGCTCGACACCGACTTCGCTGCCACACCGCACGAGGTCGCTCCCCTGCCCACCCGGAACGCGGACGAGAGCGAGGGCGAGGGCGAGATGGCGCCCGCTGCCGGGCTTCCGCTCGCCCAGCGCCTCGCCGGGCTTCCGCAGGCCGAGCGCGAACGTGTCCTCCTGGAGCTGGTGCGGACGAACGTGGCCACCGTGCTCGGCCACGTGACGTCGAACTCCGTCGACCCCAGGCAGACGTTCAAGGAGCTCGGCTTCGATTCCCTGGGAGCGGTGGAGCTGCGGCAGCGGCTGAACTCCGCGACGGGAATGAACCTCTCGCCGACGCTGGTCTACGACCACCCGAGCCCCGCCGCGCTCGCCGAGCACCTGCGGGCATCGCTCACCGGCAGTCCGGCCGGGCAGCGGGACGTCATCGCCGCCGGGCTCTCGGACGAGCCGATCGCCATCGTGGGCATGGCCTGCCGCTACCCCGGCGGGCTCACGTCGCCGGAGGACCTGTGGCAGCTGGTCGACGAGGCGCGTGACGCCATCTCCGGGCTGCCCGTCAACCGCGGCTGGGACGTGGACGAGCTGTACGACCCGGTGCCCGGCCGCCCTGGCAAGACCTACGCCCGGCACGGCGGTTTCCTGCACGACGCCGACGAGTTCGACCCCGCCTTCTTCGGCATATCCCCGCGAGAGGCCGCGGCAATGGACCCGCAGCAGCGGCTGCTGCTGGAGACCTCCTGGGAGGCGCTGGAGCGCGCGGGCATCGCCCCGACCTCGCTCCGGGGGACCACGACAGGCGTGTTCGTCGGCGCGATGTCGCAGGACTACGGCCCGCGCCTGCACGAGCCCGCGGAGGGGTACGAGGGGTATCTCCTGACGGGCAACACGGCGAGCGTCGCTTCCGGACGGGTGGCCTACACGCTCGGTCTTCAGGGCCCGGCGGTGACCATCGACACGGCGTGCTCGTCCTCGCTGGTGGCCCTGCACCTCGCCGCGCAGTCACTGCGCCAGGGTGAATGCCGTATCGCCCTGGCCGGCGGCGCGACGGTGATGGCGACGCCGGGCATGTTCGTGGAGTTCAGCCGCCAGCGCGGCCTGTCGGCGGACGGCCGGTGCAAGGCCTTCTCCGCCGACGCCGACGGCACGGCCTGGGGCGAGGGCGTGGGCATGATCGCCCTGGAGCGGCTGTCGGACGCGGAGGCCAATGGCCACCGGGTCCTCGCCGTCATCCGCGGCAGCGCGATCAACCAGGACGGTGCCAGCAACGGCCTGACGGCACCGAACGGTCCCTCGCAGGAGCAGGTGATCCGGCAGGCGCTGGCGAGTGCCCGTCTGGAGCCCTCCGACGTGGACGTCGTCGAGGCCCACGGCACCGGCACCACACTGGGCGACCCCATCGAAGCCCAGGCCATCCTCGCCACCTACGGCCAGAACCGCCCCGCCGACCACCCCCTGCACCTCGGCTCACTCAAATCCAACATCGGCCACACCCAAGCAGCAGCAGGCGTCGCAGGCGTCATCAAAATGGTCATGGCCATGCA